>CAYIRZ010000378.1:0-2993 GCA_964365845.1 uncultured Streptomycetaceae bacterium | reverse complement strand
CAGAGGATGGACCTATGAGCACAGCAGAGAACACCACGCAGAAAACCAGGACCGCAGGCGCGGTCAAGGGCGGCGCCGGGAAATTCATTTTTCCGCTGTGGGAGATGGAGAAGATCGACGCCGGCACCGGCTATTCGACCGCCCACGGCCCGGTGATCGAGGGCGAGCGCATTCAATGCGGCCTGATCACGAAGAAGCGCGGCACCGGCGCGCGGCCGCATCTGCATCCCAACGAGCAATGGAATTACATCGTCCAGGGCACCTTGCGCGTGAAAATCGGCGACCAGCCGGAACAGTTGTGCGGGCCCGGCACGCTGCTCTATTTCCCGGCGAACATCGTTCACTCCACGGTCGCGACGCCGGAGGAAGACGTGGTGTTCTTCGCCGTCAAGGATCTGTCCCACGGCATCATCGGCAAGGCCGCCGACGGCAGCATGGAAGGCGGCCACTACGATGCCGGCTTCGAGGAAAAAAAGTAGCAGACAAATTCCAATAGACAGGATTCACAGGATTTTGCAGGATTGACAGGATCAGATCGATACCAGAACCTCTGATAGACCGGACACAGAATTCATAAGCTTGAATCCCGCTAATCGGTTTCAGAATCCTGTAAATCCTGTTTTTAATCTTGTTAATCCTGTCCATTGTTTCCCGGTTCTGATCTTGTTTACCTTCTCCGGCAGCTCTGAGGAATTCGATATGCCGCATTACCTGCCAGCCACCATCGGCATGCCGCTGGCCGAGGTCGACACGCCGTGCCTGATCCTCGATCTCGATGCTTTCGAGCGCAATCTGCAGCGCCTCAAGGACTCTCTCGCGGGACGCCGCGTCATGGTGCGGCCGCACGCGAAAAGCCATAAGTGCCCGCAGATCGCGTTGCAGCAGATCGCGCTCGGCGCGGTCGGCGTCTGCTGCCAGAAGGTGAGCGAGGCCGAGGCGCTGGTGCAGGGCGGCGTCAGGGATGTCCTCATCACCAACGAAATCGTCGGCGCGCCGAAACTGAAACGGCTCGCGGCGCTCGCCAGGCGGGCGCAGGTCGCGGTGTGCGCCGACAATGCCGGAAACATCTCGGCGCTTGACGTGGCTGCGCGCGAGTCCGGCGTGAAGCTTGACGTTCTGGTCGAGATCAACGTCGGCGCCAACCGCTGCGGCGTCGAGCCGGGGGAGCCGGCACTCGAACTCGCGCGGAAAATCGCGGCTTCCCCAAACCTGCGCTTTGCCGGCTTGCAGGCGTATCAGGGTTCGGCGCAGCATGTTCGCAAGGTCGAGGAGCGGCGCGCGGCGATCGAAGCCGCGATTGGCCATGTCAGGCGCACGACCGCGCTGCTCGACAAGGCGGGGATTGCCCGCGGCAAGGTGACCGGCGCCGGCACCGGCACTTATTTGTTCGAGGCGGCGAGCGAGGTCTATGACGAGATCCAGCCCGGCTCCTACATTTTCATGGACGCGGATTACGCGCGCAACGACTGGACCGAAAGCGGCATCCCGCGTTTCGAGCACAGCCTGTTCGTGTGGACCACGGTGATGAGCCGGCCGGCGCCGGACCGCGTCATCGTCGATGCCGGGCTCAAGGCGTCCAGCATCGATTCCGGCATGCCGCGGGTGGCGGATGCGCCGGGCGTGGAATATGTGAAGGCCTCCGACGAGCACGGCGTGCTGCAGTTGAACGGCGCGCCGGGTTACGCGCTCGGCGACAAACTCAGGTTGATTCCCGGCCACTGCGATCCCACGGTCAATCTTTACGACCATTATGTATGCCTGCGCAACGACCGGGTCGAGGCGCTGTGGCCGATCTCGGCGCGCGGCGCGTTGTTGTAGTTGAACACCTAAAAAATCTAGCCACAGAGGGCACAGAGGTCACAGAGAAATGCAAAAATATATAAATAAAAACAACGCATTAATTATTGCTCTGGATGCCGCGCCTGTTTCGCTCTTCTCTGTGTCCTCTGTGTCCTCTGTGGCTAAGGGTTTTTGCATTTGATTGAAATCGGAGTGATTCCGCATGACTGAGATCAGGAAAGTCGGTTTCATCGGTATCGGCAACATGGGCAATCCCATGGCCGGGCATCTGGTGAAAGCAGGGTTCGACGTGACGGTGTTCGACATCCGGCCCGAAACGATGCAGGCCTTCGTCGCGCAGCACGGTGGCAAGGCGGCCGCATCGCTCGCCGAAGCCGGGCGCGGCGCGGATGCCGTGATCACCATGCTGCCGAACGACAAGGTGGTGCGCAAAGCGATACTCGGCGAAAACGGTGATGGTGCCGCGGCGTCGCTCGGGAAAGGCGCGCTGGTCATCGATATGAGCACGTCCGATCCGGTCGGCACGCGCTCGCTGGCCGAGGCGCTCAAGCCGCGCGGCGTGGATGTGGTGGACGCGCCGGTGATGGGCGGGGTGATATTCGCGAAGAACGCGACGCTCGACATCATGGTCGGCGGCGAAGCGGCATTGGTGGAGCGCTGCCGCCCGTTGTTCAAAGCCCTGGGCCAGAGCCTGATTCACAGCGGCGGCGTCGGCACCGCGCATGCGTTGAAGGCGCTTGCCAATTACGTGAATGCCTGCGCGATGATCAACGCCATCGAGGCCCTAGCCATAGGCAAGAAATTTGGCCTCGACGCGAATCTGATGGCTGAAGCGCTGATTCCGATGTGCACCGGTCGCAACCATCCGATCGTGAAAAAGGTGATCCCGCACATCCTGACGCGAAAATTCGGCACCGGCATGGCGATGGGTTTCATCGCCAAGGACGTGAAAATTGCCGTCGACACCGCGGAAGCGATAGGGGCGTACGCACCGCTGGCGGAAAAGGTATCCGAGTTGTGGTCGGCGGCGGTCGACAAGCTGGGCTACGATCTCGACCAGACGCAGATTGCGCGTTACTGGGAGGAAGCGAGCGGGGTTTCGCTCAGCGGGGACCAGGGAAGCTCTGATTAAGTATGGTTTGTCATTCCCGCGAAGGCGGGAATCCAGAAGTAGTAGGTCGGTAATCCTTTGC
>CAYIRZ010000377.1:0-3028 GCA_964365845.1 uncultured Streptomycetaceae bacterium | reverse complement strand
CATCCCGTTTTGGCCGCAACGCATCGCGCGGATATTATTGAGACAGGCTCTAGGACTGCACCAGGCGCTTTCGCGACTCCCTGACATCCCTATTCCGGGAGTTTATCAACCAGTATTCGGCACAAGCTCGCGCTTCACGATCGGCATCCAGGACATCCTCGATGCCTGTCACAGGGCCATTGCCGAGTGCGTCAAGCACGGACTCGATCAGCGCCGGGATCTGCAGAAAACCAAGCTCCCCGGCAAGAAACCTCTCGACTGCCACTTCATTCGCCGCATTGAGCATTGTCGGCACTCTGCCACCAGCCCGCAACGCATCGTAAGAAAGCCTCAGGCAGGGGAAACGCTGCTCATCCGGCTGTTCAAAGCGCAGCGCGCCCAACCGGGCCAGATCAAGAAATTCGACGCCCGCCGCAATCCGTTCCGGATAGCCCAGCGCGTATGCGATCGGCGTACGCATGTCGGGATTGCCGAGCTGGGCAATCACCGATCCGTCGATGTACTCGACGAGAGAATGGATCACGCTTTCCGGATGGATGATGACCTCGATCTGGGAAGCATCGGCATTGAACAGCCAATGCGCCTCTATCACTTCCAGACCCTTGTTCATCATGGTCGCCGAATCGACCGAGATTTTTCTTCCCATCACCCAGTTGGGATGGGCACATGCCTGATCCGGGGTAACGCCGGCAAGCTCACCCGGCGGCGTCGTGCGAAACGGCCCGCCCGATGCAGTCAGCAAAATCCGCCGCACCCCGGCCACCGCGGGCTGCCCTGCATAATGCTGCGGCAACGCCTGGAAAATCGCATTATGCTCGCTGTCGATCGGCAGCAGCAGCGAGCCACTTTCTCGTACTGCCTCCATGAAGATCGCGCCCGCCGTAACCAGCGACTCCTTGTTGGCGAGCAGTATTTTTTTTCCGGCCCGCGCTGCGGCCAGTGTCGGCCGCAATCCGGCAATGCCGACTATAGCCGCCATTACCGCGTCCACTTCCGGCAGACTGGCGACTTTTTCCAGCGCCTCGACGCCGCACAGCACTTCACATTCGAGTCCGGATTGTTTGAATTTTGCCGCCAGAGTTTCCGCTGCCCGCGGCTCCAGCATCACGGCAAATTCCGGCCTGAACCGGAGACATTGTTCGAACAGCAGATCCACCTGATGCCTTGCCGTCAATGCCACTACGCTGAATTTTTCGGCGTGACGCGCTACGACATCGAGCGTACTGACACCCACGCTGCCAGTCGAGCCGAGTATGGTCAGGTTCTGTTTTTGAGGCATGGGCATGAAAAATTCCGGCGCCGTTTATGCGACATAGAACAAAACCAGCGCTGCCATGGGCATGCTGGCGGTCAAGCCGTCGATCCGGTCCAGCACACCGCCGTGCCCCGGCAGCAAACTGCCGCTATCCTTCACTCCCGCCTGACGTTTTATCCACGATTCAAACAGATCGCCCTCGATACTCATGATGGTTATCGCTCCCCACAGGATAATTCCAGCAGGTCCGTCCAGCCATGGAGCGGCCGGTGAAAAAGCAAAGCGCAATACGGCATAATATACCGCCACCGCGAGGCCTGCGCCTATCACACCTTCCCAGGTTTTTCCCGGACTGATGTCTGGAGCAAGCTTCCTCCTGCCAAAGCGTGATCCGGCCAAATAGGCAGCGCTATCGGCAATCCATACGATCCCGAGCAAAACCAGCAATTGCATAGGCTGGGCCTGCAACCTCGTCAACGCCAGCCAGGTGGGCACCAGAACGATCCACCCCGTCAATCCCAGCACCGCTGGATGGGTCACGCGCCACTTGCCCTTGAGCCACGCCGGCACCAGCAGCATCCAGAACAGGACCGCAACGCCATATGCGATGACATCGGGAGGTAGGGAAAACGCCGCCAGGCTGCCGATTGGGAAGGGTGCAAACAGCGCCAATAATCCAGTCAGCAGCACCACGCCAGCGAACAACCGGCGTCCATTACGCTGGTAACCGGCGAGGGTTGCCCATTCCCAACTGCCAACCAGCAAAAAGGGGAGCAGGACCGCGGCCCAGTATTTGTTGGAAAGCCCCAGTAACGCGCCAACGAACAGCGGCAGCAGGATCGCTGCGGTAACAAGGCGGGTGGTAAACATTGAAGGTAGCAACTCGTCCGCAGCCGCAGCAGCGCCTATCCTGACTTGCGCTGGGTTGACAGTCCGGCGGATTGCGGCAGCTGCTCGCTGGTGCGTCCGAAACGGCGCTCGCGCTGCTGGTAGGATGCGATCGCGCGACCGAGCGCCTTGGCGTCGAAATCCGGCCACAGCAGATCGGTGAAATAAAGCTCGGTATAAGCAAGCTGCCACAGCATGAAATTGCTGATGCGCTGCTCGCCGCCGGTCCTGATGAACAGGTCCGGCTCGGGCGCATAATTAAGCGACAGATACGGTGCGAGATCGCTCTCGCTGAACCCCGAGGCAAGCTCGGGCTGTTCTTTGAGCATGCGGTTTGCCGCCTGCAGGATATCCCAGCGGCCGCCGTAATTGGCGGCCACCGTGAGCGTCAACCGGCCGTTGCCGCAAGTCAACTGCTCGGCATCACGGATAAGTGTGATCAGCTTCGGCTCAAAACGCGACATATCGCCGATCACCTTGAAGCGGATGCCGTTCTTGTGCAGCTTGCTTACCTCCTGCTCCAGGGCGGCGATGAACAACTGCATGAGGAATGATACTTCTTCCGCAGGCCGCCGCCAGTTTTCGCTGCTGAAAGCGAACAGCGTCAGATACTCGACGCCGAGATCGCCGCAGGCGCGCACTGTATTGCGCAGCGCTTCGACACCGCGTTTGTGGCCGGCGATGCGCGGCAGAAAATGCTGCTTGGCCCAGCGGCCATTGCCGTCCATGATGATGGCAATGTGCCGCGGCACCTGCCGCGTTTCCGGAATTTCGGTGGTTGAGCTCTTATGCAAGGTTCAGACTGCCATCAAGTCTGCTTCTTTGGTCTGCAGCAGCTTGTCTATCTCGGTGATATGATGGTCGGTGAGCTTCTGCACATCTTCC
>CAYIRZ010000376.1:0-3030 GCA_964365845.1 uncultured Streptomycetaceae bacterium | reverse complement strand
CGCAAATAAAGAAATTCGCGAGCGTGCGTGCGAGTCGCGAACTTCTTATGGACAAATTCGACCGCACCTACCAGCTTCACAACATCCTGCGTGAGCGGCGCACGCCGATCTCCCGCGCGGATTTGGCGCAACAGCTTGATAACTGCGCCGAGTCCACGGTCTACCGCCTTATTCGTGCAATGAGGGATTACCTTCGCGCTCCAATCGAATGGCATGAAGAGCTGGGCGGCTACTACTACCACCGCGATGCCGAGGGTGGCACCTACGAACTCCCTGGCCTATGGTTCAACGCGGCGGAACTCCAGGCCATCCTGGTGTTCGACAAACTGTTCGAAAGTCTCGAACCCGGTCTGCTGGGCCAGCACCTGTCGCCGTTGTCCAGGCGCATCAACGAACTGCTCGCGCACAAGCGGCTCGGGTTGTCCGAGGCGGCGCGACGCATCCGCGTGCTGGGCATGGGCGCCCGCCCCGCGGGCGAGTGGTTTCATGTGCTGGCCGGCGCAACGCTCCAGCGGCGCAAGCTGCGCCTGACCTACCACGGGCGCGGGCGTGACGACATCACCGAGCGCACAGTCTCGCCGCAACGCATCGTGCATTACCGCGATAACTGGTATCTGGACGCTTGGTGCGAACTGCGCAAAGGGCTGCGCAGCTTTGCCATGGATAGGGTAAAAAATGCTTTACAAACAATGGATAAAGCAAATGATGTCGCCGAAAAAGACCTGGATGACCACTATGCCAGCAGCTACGGCATCTTTGCCGGCAAGGCCAACAAGACAGCGGTGCTGCGCTTCTCGGCGGAACGCACGCGGTGGGTGGCGGATGAACGCTGGCATCCTGAACAGGTCGGTCAGTTCCTTACTGACGGGCGGTACGAGCTGCACATACCCTACCGCGACGATCGTGAGTTGATCATGGATATCCTCAAGCATGGCCCGGACGTGGAAGTGATCGCGCCAGATACGCTGCGCCGCACCGTGCGCGAACAACTCGAACGCGCCATTGCACACTATGATGCGCCGCCCGGCACCCAAAACAGGAAACCGGCATGAACACGCTCAATACGCTGCCCGCCTACGCCGACGCAGCGCTTGCAAATCTCGACACCGACGAACTGATCGAACTGCTCGCCCGCGATGAAGATCGCGTGCCACGCAACGTGATTGACGAATGCGCGCGACGTAGCGACACCATCGTGCACCACCTGAACCTCGTGCTGGAACATTATCGCTGGGATGCGGAAACGCCCCATGGCGAATGGTGGCGCCTGCTGCATGCAGTGATGATCCTCGGCCTGGTGCCGACCGAAGCGGCGGGACTGCTGCTCGTGCAGTACATGCGCCGCATGTCGGAGGAGGATGACGACAACCTGCAGGACTGGCTGGCCAGTCACTGGCCGGCAATCTTCAGCAACAAGCCCGCGAGCCTGATGTCAGCCTTGCGCGCCCTGAGCGAGGATCGGGATTGCGACCACTACATCCGCACCTGCGCCACGGACGTGGTAGTGGCCATGGCACAGCGCACGGATTCTGCGACCCTCGACGACGCGCTGGAAAATCTGGCGGCAGCAGCGCGGGATGAGACCGAAGACTGGGACTATCGCCTGCTCACCGCCAACACCCTGCTGGATTTTCCGCGACCGCAGTACCGGGAACTGCTTGAAGGTCTGGCAAAACGACAAAAGAAATTTAGCGCAGTCTTCCTCGAAAACGACATCGAAAAATCCTACGTGGAAGCAAAAGACAAACCGGATTGGCAACAGCGCCGCCGGGATCCATGGGCATTCTACGAACCGCAGGCCATCTCCACACGGCAGGAACGCTGGGCCCGCGAAGACCAGGAAGAGCGCGAACGGGAAGACCTGTGGCAAAAAGAAGGCGCAAGCTTCGAGGACGTAATCGACCCCTACGTACGCCCCGAAGCCAAAATCGGCCGCAACGACCCCTGCCCGTGCGGCAGCGGCAAGAAATACAAGAAATGCTGTTTGAACGATAACGCTGCGGGCTGATACTCACAGCCCATCCGCGCACAATTATTCAGGTATCGGCGCCAACCGTAGCGGATGTTGCACTGCGGTTCCTCGACTGAGTTTCGAACACCATTTCGCGACTACTTTATAACTATTTGTTTTTATTTATGTTTTTATTTATGGCAAAAAGACCTGCGCTTTGCCAACTATCGCGTTCTGATAGCCGCAGTCGGCAGAATGGCGTGCATCATTACCCGACTCGGCCTCAAACCGAGGGCACGAAACAGGAGACCGCGCATGACCGACATCATCGAACTGCCGCTCCGCGCCGACACCCTACGCTACCGCGTTCAGGTGCGCCATGAAATCCGCGGGATCCACCTGCTGTCAGCAGGCGAAGGCCCAGCATCTCGGCCGCCTCATTGAGTGCATGATCGAAAGACGCAAAATGCAGGATATCTTTCCCGTGGCCCACCAGCAGCGATTCCGCAGCGGCGAGGTGCACGCTGTCGTAGCCGCGCAGTCCGAAACGCTCGGCCAGTTCACCGGCACGTCGGATCATCGCCTCGGTAGGCATGAGTTTGGCGGTTGTTCGCCAGTCCTGCTCGAAAGTTTCCTTGATGGTGTCGGTCTCCGCGGCGATCAGACGTCCCATGCGTTGCATGCGCGCCAGTGCCGCCCTCATTTCAGCGTAGGCGATGAGATGTGTCGCAACCTCCGATGCGTTCTGCGTGGCATCCCATATCAGATCGTGGCCCGCCTCTCGAATGTAGACTCGAACGTATGCGGAAGTATCGAGGTACAGGATCATTCCCTGTCCTGCAGGACGATTTCCGCGGCTGTCGGTCCCTCGCCGCGGAGGGCAATACCTGGGCGTGATCCTTTAAGTTTGCCGCCCTTGCCCGACCGCACCCAGGGCAGCGCATTGATGCGCCGGATCGCCTCCGCTTCAGTCTCCTCGGGCGTTTGCGTCATCACGGTCAGCCGCGCGACCGGTTTGCCGCGGTCGGTGATCACCACGTCTTTGCCCGTCTGCACCAGTTTCAGGTACTTCGACAGGC
>CAYIRZ010000375.1:0-3058 GCA_964365845.1 uncultured Streptomycetaceae bacterium | reverse complement strand
GGTAATCGCGGATGCCGTATTTCTGCCAGTAGGTATAGTCGGCGTGCCCCGGGCGGAAGGTATCCTTGATCTTGGAGTAATCCTTGCTGCGCGCATCAACGTTGCGGATCAGGAGTGCAATCGGCGTGCCGGTGGTGACGCCTTCGAACACGCCGGAAAGAATCTCGACCTTGTCCTCCTCGCGCCGCTGCGTGACATGGCGCGAAGTCCCCGGCTTGCGGCGGTCGAGCTCAGCCTGGATGTCGGCTTCGGTGAGCGCCAAACCCGGCGGGCAGCCGTCGACCACGCAGCCGATCGCCGGGCCGTGGGATTCGCCGAACGACGTCACGCAGAAAAGCCTGCCTAAGGTGCTGCCGGACATAAGCCAGTTTCTCGTCTAAAATCAAGGTTGGAGTTTAACATATTGCCTTTCGGCAAATGGACGTCGCATGGCTGACAAACCTGATCCGGACAAACTGACAGGCCCTGGCGGCATGACCATGCGCGAGCTGCACGAGCTGGTCAAGCGCAGCGCGGAACGCGACCAGAAGTTCGGAAAAACGCACAACCCGCTGAAGCAACCGCAAAACCGCTGGCAGCGTTTCGTGCGCTATGTGTGGGACAGGAAAAAAGGCTAGCGACGCAGGCGCGGTTACAGCGTGTTCAGCAATGCCACGCCCCAGCCCACGCCGAAACCGGTGACATCGCTCGCCACCGCGCCCAGGCCGCCTTTGCAGCTCGAACCGGAAAGATCCATGTGGATCCATGGCCGGTCATTGGTGAAGCGCTTGAGGAAGCGCGCGGCGAGAATATGATCGGCTTCGCCTTCCAGGGTGCATTGCTTGACGTCAGCGATCGCGCTGTCCAGCGCCGGATCGTAATCGTCGTCCATCGGAAACGCGCACACGCGCTCGCCCGAAACGACTCCGGCCGCAACCGCCTTGCGCGCCAGTTCATCACTGGTGGCAAAGATGCCGCTGTAACGGGCGCCGAGCGCGACATGCATGCTGCCGGTGAGTGTGGCGAAATCGACGATCAGATCGGGCTTGGCGCGCGCCGCCAGCGTCAGCGTATCGGCAAGCACCATGCGGCCTTCGGCATCGGTATGCATGATTTCAATCGTCGTGCCGTTCAGTGCCGTCACCACGTCGTTCTGCTTGTAGGCCTTGGGGCTCAGATGATTTTGAGCAAGCGCCATCCAGCAGTCGATATTGACCGCAAGCTTGGCCTCCGTCGCCGCGAGCAGAATGCCGAGCGCCACTGCGGAACCGTTCATGTCTTCGTGCATGCCGTGCATATAGCGCGCGGTCTTCAGATTGTGTCCGCCGGTGTCGAAGCAGATGCCCTTGCCAACTAAGGCAATGTTTTTAGTGGATTTTTTGCCGCGATAGCGCAGATGCACGATGGCGGCGTCGTCCTCGGCGCTGCCCTGCGCCACGGCAATGAAGGCGCCGGCACCCAGCTTGCGCAGCTTCCTGAGGTCGTATTCTTCGCGTTCCCAGCCATGATTCCTCGCAAGCTTCCTGATCCGCTCGCGATAAGCGCCAGGCGTCAATTCGTTGGGCGGCAATACTGTCAGTTCGCGGCACAGACTGTTGCCCGCGGCCTGCGCCCGCAACGCCAAAAATCCGTCAGGCGCCCGATGCCCATGCAGCCTGACACGCTGCAGCGGCTTGCCATCCTGCTTTTTCTTGCGCTGCGGCAACTGCGCGCCGTTGACCCACGCCGCATAAACGGCAAGTTCAGCGGCACGGCAGCGCTGTTCCGCATTGCCGAACACGGCGATGGTGATTTCCGCGGGCTTTTCAGCCAGCAATAGCTGCAGGCCCTTGCGTATAGCGGTCTGCTGCTCGAACATGGACAGAGTCGTGTCGAGCACCAGCCACACCGCGAGCGCGCCGTTCGGCAAATCGACGCCCAGCGGCGCTTTCACCAGTTCTCCTGCTTTCTTCCCGCGACGCTTGAGCGCGGCGCTCAGCGCCTCCGGAAATGGCGTGCGCGGCAGCGCCTGTGGATCTTTGGATGTCGGTAGTATCAGCAGCGCGTGCCTCACGCGCTTCAGGTCCGTTTCCGACAGCAGCGCTGCGTTCTGTTCCAGCTTGGCCAGCATCGATCATCCTTGAAATAAAGAGGGCTTCGCGGAACCAAGGGGGCTACGTAAACATCGCTGCGCCCCCTTTGGAAACCCCCGAAATTAGTCCCCGCGCCAAGAGCGCGGGGAATACAAGTTAACAGCACGCGAAGCGCGGATTATAACCAAAATGGATTAAAATCCCGATTGTGCAATACCCTGGCTCGATTCTGAACCCTGATGCAACAATATCTTGATTTGATGCGGCATGTGCTGGAACACGGCGCGCGCAAGAGCGACCGCACGGGGACCGGCACGCTCAGCATTTTCGGCGCGCAACTGCGTTTCGATCTCAATGCCGGCTTTCCGCTGCTGACCACCAAAAAAGTCCATCTCAAGTCGATCATTCATGAATTGCTGTGGTTTCTGAAGGGCGAGACCAACATCAGATATCTGAAGGACAACGGCGTCACGATCTGGGACGAATGGGCGGACGCCAACGGCGAGCTGGGGCCGGTCTACGGCTATCAGTGGCGCTCCTGGCCGACGGCCGATGGCCGGCATATCGACCAGATCAGCCAGGTCATCGAACAACTCGGGAAAAACCCCGACTCACGGCGCATGATCGTATCAGCGTGGAATGTTGCCGATCTTGAAAAAATGGCGCTGATGCCATGCCATGCTTTTTTCCAGTTCTACGTTGCCGACGGCCGCCTTTCGTGCCAGCTCTACCAGAGAAGCGCCGACTTGTTCCTGGGCGTGCCGTTCAACATCGCATCGTACGCGCTGCTGACCATGATGCTGGCGCAGGTATGCGGGCTCAAGCCCGGCGACTTCGTGCACACCTTCGGCGACACCCATCTTTACCTGAACCATCTCGAACAGACACGCGAGCAGTTGTCACGCGCGCCGCGCAAACTGCCGGTCATGGCGCTCAATCCGGCGGTAAAAACCATTTTTGATTTCAAGTACGAAGACTTTGTGCTCGAAAACTACGATTCGCATCCC
>CAYIRZ010000374.1:0-3063 GCA_964365845.1 uncultured Streptomycetaceae bacterium | reverse complement strand
TGTTTTTGAGGTCGCGCTTGTTGGCGTGTTTGTTACGCTCTTTGCCGCCTACGTAGGTTTCATCAGCCTCTACAATCTTGCCGCCGCCGCCAAGCAAACCGGGATTGCCGTCCTTCATCGCTTCGCGCAAGCGGTGCGTCATGAACCACGCCGTTTTGTAGGTCACGCCAAGCATGCGCTCGATTTGCTTGCTGCTGATGCCTTTCTTGCTCGCGGCCATGAGCGAAGCGGCCAAAAGCCATTTATCAAGGCCGATCTTGCTGCGCTCAAAGACCGTTCCCACGGTTACGGTGAATTGGTCGCGGCAATGGCCGCAGTCATACACGCCGGGGCGGTGCGCTTTGCCTTGCAGTTTGCTGATACGGTCTATAGCGCCGCAGTGCGGGCATACCGGACCATTGGGCCAGCGCACGGATTCCAGATACAGGCGGGCGTCTGCGGGGTTTTTGTAGCGGGCTTCGTTGAACAGGTATTCGGCCATGATGCTAATCCTAGTTATCAAATGGGGCGTGCGTGAATGATGGTTTCTGATCAAAAAAGGCGACGCGGTGAGTTAGCCTCTCCTTTTGACATATCCCGACTATCACGGTTAGAAATATCAAATGCGTATCGAGATTTACTAGCCACGAGCCTTGAATCAGTTTGTCAAAATTTTCTACGGTTGGCATCTTATGAATTGCGTGATACATACTATCGGGCCAGTCGTGCGGTGGTTTCTCGATCATTATCAGTGCGTAGGTCATTGGGATTTCCTTTACGTGGCTGAAGTATGAACCCCCGTTCTGTCTTTGTCAAGTATATAATTGCCCTCAAGGGGGTATTGAAAGGAATCCTCTGTGGCTTATAGTTTTTGATTTTAAAATAAGACAACCCAAACTCACGGCCCGGTCCTGACCGCGCGCCACCTGATCAGCGTCTGCGCCTTGCCGACACCGCGCTTGATGTCGCCTTCGATCGCGTTGCCGCTGATCCGGCCTTCGAAATAGAGACCGGCCTCGTTCTCGCGGTCGGTATTGTCGACGATGATGAACCGGATGCGGTCGCCGCGGAGTCCCGCCTCCCACATCTGCGCAAACTGTCCGTCTATCCTGGCCAGGCCGTCGATCTCCTGAAAATTCTGCTTGAACTCGAATTCAAAGCTGCGTTCGCCGCCCGGCAGCGCAATGCGCGCCTGCCAGCGGCCGCCCACTTTCGCCGGCACGATCCACAGGAAGACATTCTTGCGGATCATCGTCTTTTCGTCCGGCTTCCAGTCCGCGAGGTCGAAATCATGCGCCACGATGCGGGTGCCGGGCTTGAGATCGAGCAGACTGGGCCGCAACCGCCGGTTGACCTGGGGCAGCAGGTACATGGCGATGACCGTCGCCTGGCTGATGTCGGTCTTGAAAAGATCCTGGTTGAGAAATGTGACGCGATCTTCGACGCCCGCCTGGCGCGCGCTTTCCTCGCTCTGGATGTGGAGATGAAAGTCGAGATCGACGCCCAGACCGCGCGCGCCGAATTTTTTCGCCGCGGTGATCGGAATGCGCCCGTCGCCGGAGCCGAGATCGATCACGAAGTCCTGCGGGCCGACATTGGCCAGGCGCAGCATTTCGTCCACCACCACCTGCGGTGTCGGCACGTAAGGCACGTCGAACGGATACTGCGCCGCGGCCTGCTGGCAAAGAAAAAACGCCGCGCCGATGAACGCCGATAAAACCCACTTGGCACCGTGACTATGGGTAATAAATATAGGTAATAAAAACAAATGCGTTATGTTCAAGGCATCATCTGTGGAGTTTCGGTCCTGGTGGTCATCGGCGTTCATCGGCGGCTAATGATTTGGTTTTTGAGACGCTTTGTCGGGAAAGGATTCCCGACCTACGATTTGTGCAAGAAACTTAAGGGACGGCATATTAGTTCGGCAGTTGTGGCGCTGGCGGTGGCTTGAGCGAGGCGTGCGCCGGCGCCCAGACCTCGATGCGCGCCGCATTCCAGGCGAGTTGCGCCGCCACGTCCCGCATGATCTGCGCCTGCCCTTTGATCGCATTATTGACGATACGGCCGGAGAACTTGTAGCGCAGGGGCGCGCCGTTTTCCTGGAGGGTGGCCGAGAAGCCGATTTGCACGCCGCTCAACTTTGCATCCTCTAGAGCGACCTTGCGGCCATCGACCGCCAAGGTGCCTTCGATGTTCTGGAAATTCTGGTTGAGCGCCAGTTCGAAATCCCGCGGCTTGCCCTCAACCGGGAGTTGCCAGCGCCATTTCCCGGATGCCGTGGCCGGCATGACCCAGTAGAACACCTTGCTCTTATGATCGCGGCCCACCGTCTTGCCGGGGGCATCGAGGGTCAGCGAGAGGTCCGGCGGCCATTCCCCCATGTCGTAATCATGGGACACGATGCGCGTGCCGGGCTTGAGCGTGGCAAGCAGCTTGGGGCGCACCATGAGATTGACTTCGGGCAGCAGGTAAATGGTGAGCACGGTGGCCCGGCTCACGTCGGTTTCGTAGAGGTCGCGCGCATAAAACTTGGCGCGGTCGGCCACGCCGGACCTGGCCGCGAGCGCGTTTGCTTTTTTGACCAGATGCTTGTCGAGATCGACGCCGAAGCCGTGCGCGCCATATTTCTTCGCGGCGGTGATGATCATGCGCCCGTCGCCCGAACCGAGGTCGATCACGTAGTCTTTCGGCCCGACCTTGGCGATTTCCAGCATCCTGTCGACGACGTTCTGCGGCGTCGGCACATACGGCGTGTCGCCGTAATCCTGGGCGATCGCGGGATTCGAAACGAATCCCGCGATCAATAATGCGCTGAAAAACCGTGCGACGCCGCGGCGAGGTTTGCGTATTAGCGTGTTGAATTTCATTTGAACCTGACTGAACGTGTTTATACGAGGAACGACGATGAAAATCCGAGGCAGAGAACTCGAACCACTCTGCTCATGCACTCCCCTCCTTTTCAAGGAGGGGTGGACGCGCAGCGGACGGGGTGGTTATTTCCATTTCCGAGACGGCTTCCTTCGATCTAATGTGTGGTGGCGAAAGATGGCGCATAGCGGGTAGTGTTCTGTCCGGCATCCGCGG
>CAYIRZ010000373.1:0-3071 GCA_964365845.1 uncultured Streptomycetaceae bacterium | reverse complement strand
ATAATGTGCGCCTCGCTTATGGCGTGCAGGTCGAGGCCGGGGATTTCCCGGTAAAGCTTTTGGAAGAGCTTGTCATCGCCGCTCCGTTCCAGTTGCTCGGCGAGCCTCAGCAGCTTGCCGAGCATTCCCTGACGCTCGAGCACGGCAACCCGGACGTCGAGCGGGACGTAGAGGTGCTCGATGATTTCGGTCAGAGGTTGCCCGAACAAGGCGTCCATCAGCGATATCACGCCGGACAGGAACGCACGGTCTGCCAGCGCCTTGTCCGCGGGCGCCAGCGTTCCGGCGACAAGTTCCATGAAGCGGGCGCGGGTGGCAACCAATTGCAGCAGCGGGCTCGGGAAGGCGGAATGGGGAGCCAGATGCGAGAACAGGAGGAGCTGCAGCCAGCGCTCGAGCTGACGCCGGCCAAGCACGATTACCGCCTGACTGAGGGAGGAGATGCGGTGCGGGATGCCGGAGGCGGCCGAATTGGTCAGGCGCAGCAGATCCATCGCCAGCGACGGATCTTCCTTTAACGCGTTTTCAATGATCCCCGGTTCGGCGTCGGCATTGACCAGGCCGATCAGCTTGAGCAGCGACAACTCGGAATGCATCAGATGCTTGCCGGGGATAATTTTCGGCTTGGCGAAGAAGTAGCCCCGGAACAAGTCGATGCCGAGTTCCAGGCAACGCGCCAGCTCGCTGTTCTCTTCCACATTTTCCGCGAGCAGCTTTACCGGCCAGCGCCGAAGATGGCGCACCAGCTTGGGCAGCGTTTTCAGTCCGGTATTCCGTACGTTGATCTTGACGTGATCGACCAGTTCGAGCAACGGGACGAAACGCTCATCGATGGTGTCGTAGCTGTCGAGCGCCAGTTCGAAACCCAGTGCCTTCAGCTCACGACAACGCCGCACCGTGTTTTTGTCGCTGGTCAACGGGATTTCAATGCCGATCCTGTCGGGAGGAAGTGGCTGCAGGATGTCGCTCGCAAGCAGCGCTTCATCAATATGGACGAAGCCCTTGTAGGGGCCCAGTACGCAGCCCACGTCCGGGTTGTACAGGGTGGCGTTGATCAGGCTGGCGACGGCGGATAACTTGTCCGTGTCCGCTGCCGGGTTCCCCTGTCCGAAATTGAACGACAGTTTGAACGCATAGAGATCGAGCTTGCGGTCGAGAATAGGCTGATGCCCGAGCAGATACTGCTCGATCTGCGGCGCAGCAATTAAGGTGGTCTGTGCGCTCATGGGTATTCTGCCGGCGCCGCATGGGATATGAGGCGCTTCTGATACTCAATAACGGCAATATGGGGGGAATACTTGAGGCCCTAGGAGTTTGTCGGACTTAGCCCCGACAAACTCCTAAAATAAAAAAACCAAAGAACGAGGCGAAAAGAACGCCATGCAAGTGACGTTGGTTCCGGCCAGCACAGCATTTCGAGACGCATAGCTTCTTTCTTAAGCAGCCTGTCGCCGAAGCGTCGATCAACAACGATCCGTTAACACTACCCGTTCCGGTGAACGGGGCCAAGTCCGACAGACTGCTAAAACAGATCAAGTCCGACCGGCTGCTAGAACGGCAGGTGGAGGCCAGGCGCCAATGCAAGCAGGGCGCGCCGAAAATCATCCTGGATGCGCTGTAACGCGGCCTGGTTGTCGGCTTCGAAGCGCAACACGATTACCGGCGTGGTATTGGAGGGTCGTGCCAGACCGAAACCGTCGGCGTATTCCACGCGCAGTCCGTCGATGGTGATCACTTCCTGCGCGTTGTCGAAACGCGCGGTTTGCCGCAGCCTGTCCATCAACGCGTAGTTTTCACCCTCGGCAAGCTTCAGATGCAGCTCCGGCGTGTTGATGGCGTCGGGCAGGGCATCGAGCGCGGCATCAAGGTCGGACTCGCCACTCAGGATTTCAAGCAGGCGCGCGCCGGCATATAGTCCATCGTCGAACCCATACCAACGCTCCTTGAAGAACATGTGCCCGCTCATTTCGCCGGCGAGCGGCGCGCCGGTTTCCTGCAGTTTTTTCTTGATGAACGAGTGGCCGGTCTTCCACATCAGGGGTTTTCCGCCGTGCTGCCTGATCCAGCCGAACAGCTTGCGCGTCGATTTGACGTCGAAAATAATTTCGGCGCCGGGGTTGCGTTTCAGCACATCGGCGGCGAACAGCATCAGCTGGCGGTCGGGATAGATGATCTTGCCGTTGCGCGTCACCACGCCCAGCCGGTCGCCGTCACCATCAAAGGCAAGGCCGATGTCTCCGCCGGATTTAAGCGCGTCGATGAGATCGGCAAGGTTTTCCGGCTGCGACGGATCGGGATGGTGGTTCGGGAAACTGCCGTCGACTTCGCAAAAGAGTTCGATTACTTCGCAGCCGAGCCGCCGGTACAACTCCGGCGCCGTCGCGCCGGCCACGCCGTTGCCGCAGTCGACCACGATTTTCAGCGGCCGTTTGAGCCGGATATCGCCGGTAATCCGCTGCAGATAATGCTCGCGTATGTCGAACTCGCGATAACTGCCGGCGCCGTGTGCCAGCTCGTTGCGCTCGATGCGGATGCGCAGCGCCTGGATCGCGTCTCCGGCCAGGGTTTCACCGCCGAGCATGATCTTGAGGCCGTTGTATTCGGGCGGGTTGTGCGAGCCGGTGACCATCACGCCCGAGCGCGTATCAAGATGATGGGTGGCGAAGTACAGCATGGGCGTGGCCACCCGCCCGACATCGACGACATCGATGCCGCTCCGGCGTATGCCGCGCGCGAGCGCGGCGGACAAGTCCGGCCCCGAATGGCGGCCGTCGCGGCCGATGGCGATCGCAACCTGCCGGCGTGACTGCGCCTCGGAGCCGATGGCGTGGCCGATAACTTCGGCGATCTGCGGCGTCAGGGTGCGGCCGACGATGCCGCGGATGTCATAAGCCTTAAAAATTTCCGGTGGTATCAAATTCGGCATGGCAGAAGAGGTGTCGAGATCTCGATATTTTTCATTGTAGTCGATATGTTATGCCGTAAGCCGTAAGCCGTAAGCCGTAAGCGGTAAGCGGTAAGCGGAAAAACCAAGCCTTAGGAAACCTCTGATTAAGTCATCCCCGCGAAGG
>CAYIRZ010000372.1:0-3075 GCA_964365845.1 uncultured Streptomycetaceae bacterium | reverse complement strand
CTACTCACCGCATCCTATGCGGTCTACTGATATATACGGCCAAAAGCCGCGTTTAAATACGGCATTCTGTCCCTCCCGCTGTCATTCCTCAAGCGTTTAAAGACGTCAGCATAATCCGGATATACGCACGACACCCGATGCGCGCCCCGGACGAATCAGAAAGACCAAAAGGCATTAGCCACGGAGAACAGCTTCATTGCAAAATCCATACAATATGTTTATTTATCAATATGTTACAAATATTTTCCAGTTGTTTTTCTCTGTGTCCTCTGTGTCCTCTGTGGCTATAGGTTTTCGCTTTTTATCGGCGTACCCGTCGAGCGGGTATTGAAAAGAATTCATCGGCGGCTAATTTTTTTGATCTTTCGCGTCAGCGAGCGCCGAGGACTTTCGCCGCTTTGGCGACGTCCTTGGGTTTCACCCAGAATATCGCGCCGAAGCGTCCCTTGCCCGCGGCGACGGCATCCATCGCCACCATGTTGATGCCGGCCTTGGCGAGCTTGCCGCAGATTTTTGCGATCGCGCCCGCCTTGTCTTTGCCCTGCGCCAGGAACACCGTTTTCTTTTCACCCACGTTCAAATCCAGCTTGCGCGCGGCGCGGGTAAATTTCGCGACGTCATTGGGGATGAAATCCACCTGCGCCCCGCCCTCGCTTGGGAAACCGGTGACCGCGAGCAGATCGACGCCGTGTTTGGCCAGGCCGTCGAGCAGGCGCGCGGCCTGGCCGGCGCGGTTGGCGGTCTGCATGCTGAAGTACGCGGTCTTGAGTATGGTGGTTGCCATGGTCACTTCCTCCTTTGAGAAAAAGCACTTACTGATCCGGCCACGAAATAATGCGTGTACCGTAGGGCGGGAATCCCTTCCCGCCAGTTTGTCGGCAAAGGATTGCCGACCTACAACTACGTACTATTTGATAACATTCTCAGTACCTATTATGCGCCGGACGGTTGCATGTGTCCTTTTCACATCATTCTTTAGTTTTTTTCATTTTAGGAACTTGTCGGACGCAAGTTCGACAAGTTCCTTAGCCTTGAAGCCAGCCGACAACCAAAGTAGCATGCATACTCCTAGCAGCCCGCCGGACTTGGCTCTTATTCACCGGAACGGGTGGTTTTAACGGACCGCCGTTTTGGTTTTTTTCATTTTAGGAGTTTGTCGGGGCTAAGTCCGACAAACCCTAGGAGGCATTCATGGACACCCCCCAGAAAGTCAAGATCACCGTCATTCCCACCGGCGCCGCGCTCGGCGCTGACGTAACGGGCGTCGACCTGGCAAAACCGATTTCGGCCGAAACGTTTCGGCAGATCGAGGATGCCTGGCACACCCATCTGGTGCTGCGCTTCCGCAACCAGCATCTTGACGATCCGGCACTGCTCGCGTTCGGCCGCAGGTTCGGCGACCTCGACAGGGCGCCGATCCATGCCAGGGGCGATGTCGAGGATCCGTTTCCCGAAATCACGGTGATGTCGAACATCAAGGTCGACGGCAAGCCGATCGGCAATCTCGGCCACTACGAGGCGGTGTGGCACACCGATATGTCGTACAACGAGAACTGCCCGATCGGCAGCCTGCTCTATTCGCTCGAAGTTCCGCCGGAAGGCGGCAACACCGGCTTTTCCAATATGTACGAGGCTTACGAAACGCTGCCACCGGATCTGAAAAAGGAAATCCTGGGCCGCTACTGCCGGCACGACTCGAGCCGCAACAGCGCGGGCGAGTTGCGCAAGGGCTTCAAGGAAATCACCGACCCGCGCGACGCCCCGGGCGCCCTCCATCCGCTGGTGCGCACCCATCCCCAAACCCATCGCAACTGCCTGTTCCTGGGCCGCCGGCACAACGCCTATATCATCGGCCTGCCGCTGGCCGAGAGCGAGGACCTGCTGAACCGCCTGTGGGCGCACGCCACCCAGCCGCATTTCGAGTGGTACCAGAAGTGGAAAGTGGGCGACCTCGTGATGTGGGACAACCGCTGCGCCATGCACCGGCGCGATGCGTTCGATCCCGAGTCGCGGCGGCTAATGCACCGCACACAGGTGCGGGGCGACAAGCCGTATTTCGACCCCAAGACGCTCGATCCACGCGCCTGATCGGGCGCGTGAAGCCAGCGGTTGCGGCGGAGGCTAATGCGGCGTTCCGGGCCGCGTTAGCCAGAGCCACAACTTTCCAAACCATGCACCGGCGCGATGCGTTCGATCCCGAGTCGCGGCGGCTGATGCACCGCACACAGGTGCGGGGCGACAAGCCGTATTTCGACCCCAAGACGCTCGATCCACGCGCCTGATCGGGCGCGTGAAGCCAGCGGTTGCGGCGGAGGCTAATGCGGCGTTCCGGGCCGCGTTAGCCAGAGCCACAACTTTCCAAACCATGCACCGGCGCGATGCGTTCGATCCCGGGTCGCGGCGGCTGATGCACCGCACCCAGGTGCGGGGCGATAAGCCGTTCTTCGATCCCAAGACGTTGGATCCGCGGGCATAGCCCAGCGTCGGCGAGGCGCGCGGACTCGTTAGTGGCGAAGCCACCCGCTTGCGGGGAGCGCGCCCAGCCCCCACTCCCGCAACCGGGCGTTCCGCTAACGTGTCGTGGGGGCATTACCGACCTACAGCGGTTGCGGCGGAGGCTCGCCTCACGGCTCACGGCTCACGGCTCACGGCTTTTTAGATTTGTCCTCGGGCTTTTTGGCCGCCGCCTGCAGGCTTTCCAGCGCGGCCTTCTGCATTTCCAGGGTTTTGACCGTCATCTGCACGAAACCGACGCTCATGGTGAGCCAGTTTTCGACCGCCTTCAATTCGGTGATTTTCTTTTCGATCTCCCCGATATCGACGGTCGGCGTCACCATGCCGGGCAGCGGGAACGACATCGGGTTCCACATCTTCTGCATGAACTCGAACATATCCTTGGGAAGTCCCTGCTCTGCCATGTGGCTCTCCTGAGAATGACCGCCGTGCGGGAAAACTCTATTATAGGGTCACTAGGAGTTTGTCGGACTTGGGTTCGACAAACTCCTAAAATGAAAAGCATTAAAGAACGGGGGGAAAGAACACCATGCAAGTGACGTTTGATCCGGTTAGCATAGG
>CAYIRZ010000371.1:0-3086 GCA_964365845.1 uncultured Streptomycetaceae bacterium | reverse complement strand
AGCACCGTGATGGACGCCTCCAATCAGGCCGGCATCTATGTCCCGCACTTCTGCTATCACAAGAAGCTGTCCATCGCCGCCAATTGCCGCATGTGCCTGGTGCAGGTCGAGAAGGCGCCCAAGCCGCTGCCGGCATGCGCGACGCCGGTGACCAAGGGCATGAAGGTATGGACGCACTCCGAGCAGGCGGTCGGCGCCCAGCAGGGAGTGATGGAATTTCTTCTTGTAAATCATCCACTTGACTGCCCGATCTGCGACCAGGGTGGAGAGTGCCAGTTGCAGGATCTGGCGGTCGGTTATGGCGCCAGCGGTTCGCGCTACGAGGAAGACAAGCGCGTGGTGGGGAACAAGGACCTGGGGCCGCTGATCTCGACCGACATGACGCGCTGCATCCACTGCACGCGCTGCGTGCGTTTCGGCCAGGAGGTCGCCGGCATCATGGAACTCGGCATGATCGGCCGCGGCGAGCATTCCGAGATCATCACTTTTGTCGGTAAGACGGTGGATTCCGAGCTGTCGGGCAACGTCATCGACCTGTGCCCGGTCGGTGCGCTCACCTCCAAGCCGTTCCGCTACAGCGCGCGCACCTGGGAACTCACGCGCCATCCCGCGGTGAGCCCGCACTGCGGGCTGGGCTCCAATCTCACGGTGCAGATCAAGCAGAACCGGGTGATGCGGGTGCTGCCGCGCGAGAACGAGGCGATCAACGAATGCTGGTTGTCCGACAAGGACCGTTTTTCCTACGAAGGTCTCAATTCCGAGCGGCGGCTGGTGAAACCGATGCTGAAACGCAACGGCCAGTGGCAGGAAGTGGAATGGCAGGTGGCGCTCGATTTCGTCGTGAAAGAACTCAAGCGCATCCGCGACCAGCACGGCGCCGCGAGCATCGGAGCATTGGCGACGCCGCACCAGACACTCGAAGAGCTTTTCCTATTAGGCAAACTCGCACGCGAGTTTGCCTCCGGGAATGCCGATTTTCGCCTGCGCCAGTCCGACTTCAGCGCCGACGGCAAGGTGGCCGGCGTGCCGTGGCTGGGCATGAAGATCGCCGACATCGGCCAGCTTGACCGTGCGCTGGTCATTGGCAGCACGCTCAGGAAAGACCACCCGCTGCTCGCGCAACGGCTGCGCCAGGCGACCAAGCGCGCCACCCAGTTGAATCTCATCAATCCGGTCGACGACGATCTGCTGATGCGCGTGGCGCACAAGGCGATCGTGGCGCCTGCCGCCATGCCCGATATGCTGGCGCAGGTGTTGAAAGCCGCGGCACAGGCCAGGGATGCAGCGCTTGCGGAACCGCTGCGTGGCGCGCTGGACAAGATCGTCGTGTCCGAAACCGCGCGGCGCATCGCGGCCAGCATGACCTCCGGGCAGAACGCCGCGATTTTCCTCGGCAATATCGCCCAGCACCATCCGCAGGCGGCCCAGTTGCACGCGCTGGCGCAGGAACTCGCTGCCGTGACCGGCGCGCGCTTCGGCTTCCTGGGCGAAGCCGCCAATAGTGTTGGCGGCTATATCGCGGGATGCGTCCCCTTCGGGATGCCGGGCGGCAAAAATGCGGCGCAGATGCTGAAAGACCCGCTGAAGGCGTACCTGCTGTTGGGCGTCGAAGCCGAGTTGGACACCCATGATCCCCATCAGTCGGTCGCGGCGATGAAAGCCGCGGAACTGGTAGTGGCGATGAGTCCGTACCAGCATATGGCGATCGACTATGCCCATGTGCTGCTGCCGATCGTGCCATTCACCGAAACCGCCGGCACCTTCGTCAATACCGAGGGCACGGTGCAGGGCTTCAGAGGCGTGGTGAAGCCGCTGGGCGAAGCGCGTCCGGCGTGGAAAGTGCTGCGCGTGCTCGGCAACCTGCTGGGGCTGGCGGGCTTCGATTACGACAGCGCCGAAGAGGTGCGTCGCGACGTGCTGGGCGACGGCAGCGGCGTTGCGGCCCATCTCGACAACCGCCTGCAGCCGGCCACGGCCGCTGCCATTGCGCCGGCGCGCAGCGAAGGCGTCCAGCGCATTGCCGAAGTGCCGATCCATGCGGCGGATGCCATCGTGCGGCGCGCGCCCTCGCTGCAGAAAACGCGCGATGCCGCGCCGCCCGTGGCGTGGGTCAATAATGCGCTCGCGGACCGGCTGGGACTGCGCAGCGGCGACCTGGTGAGAGTGGCGCAAGGCCCGGGCGAGGCCATCGTGCCGGCGGCAATTGACGACAAATTGCCGGCGGATTGCGTCCGGCTCGCTGCCGCGTGTCCGGAAACCGCGGCACTCGGCGCGATGTTCGGCACGGTCAGCATCGAACGCGTTGCCCAGCACCAGAAGGTGGCCGTGTGAGCGCGGTCCTGCAACCCCTGCTTAATTTCGGCAACTGGCTGTGGGGGCTGCTGGCCGCGGCCGTCATAGGGGTTTTCGGCCATGACCTGGCGCCGTCCGTGCTGCACGCGATCAAGACACTGCTGCTGATTGTCTGCATCGTCGCGCCGCTGATGGGCGCCGTCGCCTACCTCACATTGTGGGAGCGCAAACTGATCGGCTGGATGCAGATACGGATCGGCCCCAATCGCGTGACGTTCTTCGGCATCCGCTGGCTCGGCGGACTGGCTCAGCCGATTGCCGACGGACTCAAGCTGCTGATCAAGGAAATCATCGTTCCCGCCGGGGCCAATAAATTCCTGTTCCTGCTGGGGCCGGTCATGGTCATCATGCCGGCGCTCGCGGCGTGGGCGGTGGTGCCGTTCAGTCCCGAGCTGGTGCTCGCCAACATCGACGCCGGTCTCTTGTACATCATGGCCATCACCTCGATGGGCGTCTACGGCGTCATCATCGCCGGCTGGGCCTCGAACTCGAAATACGCCTTCCTCGGCGCGATGCGCTCGGCGGCGCAGATCGTGTCTTATGAGCTCGCGATGGGTTTCGCGCTGGTCGGCGTGTTGATGGCGGCGCAGAGCCTGAACCTGGGCGAGATCGTTAAAGCGCAGCAGGGCGGTCTGGGCCTGCTCAACTGGTTCTGGATCCCGCTGTTCCCGCTGTTTATCACCTATGTCATCGCGGGCGTCGCGGAAACCAACCGCGCCCCGTTCGACGTCGCC
>CAYIRZ010000370.1:1585-3106 GCA_964365845.1 uncultured Streptomycetaceae bacterium | reverse complement strand
CTTCAACGCGATCTCGCTCATCACGTTCCTGATCGCGGTGGTTGCGCTGTCCACCAAAGGGCTCAACCTCGGCGTCGACTTCACCGGCGGCACGGTGATGGAGGTGGCCTACTCGCAGCCCGCCGATCTTCAAAAAATCCGCGAGACGATGGAAAAGCTCGGATTTTCAGAGGCGAGCGTGCAGAATTTCGGCACCGCGCGCGATGTGCTGATCCGCTTGCCGGTCAAGCAGGGGGTGAGCAGCGCCAAGCTGTCGGAAGCCGTGATGCAGGAACTCAGGAAGGACGACAAGGCGGTCGAGGCGCGCCGCGTCGAATTCGTGGGGCCCCAGGTCGGCAAGGAGCTTTTTGAAGCGGGCGCGCTGGCATTGCTGTTTGTTTCGATCGGCATCGTCGCCTATCTGGCGCTGCGTTTCGAGTGGAAATTTGGCGTTGCCGCGATCATCGCCAACCTGCACGACGTGGTGATCATTCTCGGATTCTTCTCGATTTTCCAGTGGGAGTTCTCGCTGTCGGTGCTCGCCGCCGTGCTCGCCATTCTCGGCTACTCGGTCAACGAGTCGGTGGTGGTGTTCGACCGGGTGCGCGAGAATTTCAGGAAAATGCGCAAGGCAAGCGTGCCGCAGATCATCGACAATGCGATCACCCGCACCATGTCGCGCACCATCATCACCCACGGTTCGACGCAACTCATGGTGACCTCGATGCTGATCTTCGGCGGCGAGACCCTGCACTACTTCGCGCTTGCCCTCACCATCGGTATTCTGTTCGGCATCTACTCGTCGGTGCTGGTGGCGAGCCCGATCGTGATGTGGCTCGGGGTGTCGCGCGAAGACCTGGTCAAGCCCGAGAAAAAAGCAGCGGCAGAGACGGTCTGAGCGGGCAGCCGATTGGAACTTCTCGCCGCCTTTGTCGACATCGTGCTGCATCTCGACCGCCATCTGCAGTGGCTGGTCGCCAATTACGGCGCCTGGATCTACCTGATCCTGTTCCTGATCATCTTCTGCGAGACCGGGCTGGTGGTCACGCCGTTTCTCCCCGGGGATTCGCTGCTGTTCGTCGCCGGCACGCTCGCGGCCACCGGGGCGATGCAGGTGCACGGGTTGTTCGCGCTGCTGGTGGCGGCCTCATTTCTGGGCGATAACTGCAACTACTGGATCGGCCGTGTCCTGGGGCCGCGCGTGTTCCGGCGCGAAAAATCGTGGGCGTTCAACCCCGTTTATCTCGATCGCACGCAACGGTTCTATGAAAAGCACGGGGGCAAGACCATCATCATCGCGCGCTTCGCGCCCATCGTGCGCACCTTCGCGCCGTTCGTCGCAGGCATCGGGCGGATGCGCTACGATCGCTTCCTTTTTTACAGTTTTGCCGGCAGCGTCCTCTGGATCGGTTCGATCACCTATGCCGGCTACTTTTTCGGCAACATCCCGGTGGTCAGGCAGAACCTGTCGCTGGTGATTGTCGGCATCATCATTCTTTCCATCATGCCGGGCGTGGTGGAATACGTGAGAAGCCGCGCCCG
>CAYIRZ010000370.1:0-1485 GCA_964365845.1 uncultured Streptomycetaceae bacterium | reverse complement strand
TCCGCGAGCGCATTGAACCGCGGCTGCGCGGCGATATGCGGCGTCACGATCACGTTGCGGAAACGGAGCAAGGGATCGTCGGCGCGACCGGGCGCCTCGTAGGGCGTGTCGAGAGCGAAGCCCCCTAATCGTCCGGAAGAGAGCGCATCGAGCAACGCCTCGCGCTCGACGAGTTCGGGACGCGAGATGTTGATGAGAAAGGCGCCGGGTTTGATGCGGCCGAGCGCGCCGTGATCGATGATGCCGCGCGTGGCAGGTCCTCCGGGCAGATGCAGACTCACGACATCCGATCCCGCGAGCAGCTCATCGAGCGGGCAATAGCGCGCCGCATAACGTTCCTCGACGGCGTTTTCGGCGCGCCGCCGCTGCGTGTAGACGATGCGCATGCCGCAAGCCGCGGCGCGCAGCGCCAACTCGCGCCCGATCTCGCCCAGCCCGACGATGCCCAGCTGTTTTCCGTATAACGTCCGCAGGCCGGTGACGCGCGCCCAGTTCGAGCCCGATGTGTGTCTGCGATCGAACATCCCGGGCTCGTAACCCGCGGCGCGCAGTTGCTCGACGCTGAGCAGACCGTCGGTTTCGCAGATCTTGCGCGAGAGCGCGAGCATCATTCCCAGCGCGTGCTCGGCACACGCGATATTGGCGCGGCGCCGCAGCGTGAGCACGGGTATGCCGCGCCGCTCGCACGCTTCGAGGTCGATGCCGGTGGTGATGGTGCCGAACTTCTGGACGGCGCGCAGCCGGTTCGCCGCGGCCAGCTCGCGCTCGCCGATCGGAAAGGATTCCACTACCGCGATTACGGCGCCGGGGATTCCCGCTGCAAACTCGTCCGGATTCGCGGCGAGTCGCACCGTGCCCGGACACAGCGCGCCCAGTTTTTTGCGCAGGTCCGAGCACCAGCCGGCGAAGTCGGACAGGTCATGGGAGAAAAATTCGCCGAAGGCGGCGACGCGCGCCGGCGCCACGGCGGGATCGAGGATCACCTGGAAGAGGCGCGTGAACGGATCGTCCTCAACGATCAGGACCGGCGGGTCGCGGGAGGCCAAAGGAGGTTTGGTTCAGATTTTCTTCGCCAGCTCGGCGGCTTTGCCGATGTAGGTTGCCGGCGTCATCGCGAGCAGGCGCTGTTTCTCCGCTTCCGGGATCGCGGCGATGCTCCTGATGAAAGCGTGCAGCGTCTCGCGCGTGATGCCTTCCTTGCCGCGCGTCAGTTCCTTCAGCCGCTCGTAGGCGCCGGGCACGCCGTAGCGCCGCATCACGGTCTGGATCGGTTCGGCGAGCACTTCCCAGTTGGCCTCGAGATCCGCCGCCAGCCGCTCGTGGTTCGCTTCGAGCTTGTCGAGCCCCTTGTGGCAGGAATCGTAAGCCAGCAGCGCGTGGCCCAGCGCCACGCCCATGTTGCGCAGGACGGTGGAGTCGGTGAGATCGCGCTGCCAGCGCGAGATGGGGAGCTTCTCGCTCATGTGCCGCAACAGCGCATTGGCG
>CAYIRZ010000369.1:0-3107 GCA_964365845.1 uncultured Streptomycetaceae bacterium | reverse complement strand
CCCGAGGCTACGCCCAGCCTGAACGGATCATCGGCAAAGCGCAGCGGGCCCTGCGTGCGCAATGCCGGCGACGCGCAGGCCGCGCCCAGGGCAGCAAGCGCCTGCAGGAATTCCCGGCGTGAAGAATCGCGCATGACCTGAGTCTGGTTATCGAACGCTGCGCATGGTTAAGCCGCATTTTCCCGCATGGGGAACATCTTGGCACGCATTTCCGATTGCACGCGGGGGACTGCGCAACGCTGTTACCGTGCGTCAAAACCGGTCAGGTGCGGCGACGGGAGGAGTAAACTGGGAAGGAATGCAGGCTTGGGCCTGCCAGGGAATGCGGATGATGCCAGGAAGCAAATCAAAGTGCCCGAGCGGGAAGCTCGGGCACTGCGGGATCAGTAGTGCGAGCAGCCGGTCCGTTCCCAATGCCGTTGGCGCTGCTCCAGGTCGGCGAGGTTCGCGGACGCGGCAAAGAAACTGTCGCGCTCCTGGGTTTCGACGCGTTCGAGCCACACCGCCACGGCGTTGCGGGCCGCTTTCACGCTGGTCGCCACCGCGGTGGCGGCAATGTTCAGCAGGCGCGCGAACTCAGCACTGCGCAGCGCGCGGGCGGCATGCTCTATCGCGTGGATATCGAGCGCGGTCAGGTTCGCCGCTTCCACCTGCGTATTGCTGCGCACAAAATCTGGCGCAGAGGCGGGCGCTTTCATATACTTGCGAACAGAAGCGCCGATGGCCGAGTCGGGGGGTAAAAATCCGCTGCCTTCGTACAGAGGAGCATAAAGTCTCATGGCAAATTCCTTTAAAAGCTGGTTGATTCAGCACAAGTATTGTGCTTTATGTATTGGATTTTACGGACCAAAATTGGATTTATCCAATCGCATGTTCGGATAGGCGCCATCGCTTTGGCTTATCGGGGGTATAATGCTATGATGCAACGCAACAAAATAGGCCGGAACGACATGGCTCCACTGGAAAACAGGATCTGATATGGAGCTTTACCAGTTACGCAGTTTTGTCGCCGTCGCCGAGGCCGGTCACCTGACCCGAGCCGCCGAGAAACTGCACGTCAGCCAGCCGGCCGTCAGCGCGCAAATCAAGGCGCTGGAGGACGAGCTTGAACTCACCTTGTTCGAGCGAACCTCCAGCGGCATGGTGCTCACTTCGGCAGGTGAGCGGCTGTTGGCGGACGCGGAGAAGGTTCTTGCGGCGGCCCAGGTCATGCGCAACGAGGCGAAAGCCCTCAAAGGCGAGGTTGCCGGGAAGGTGCGTGTGGGCACCATGTCGGATCCGGGTTTCATCCGCGTCGGCGAATTCCTGAATACCACGGTCGAGCGCTTCCCCTTGCTCCAGGTCGAACTGCACCACGAGATCACCGGCGCGGCGTTCGCCAAAGTGCGCGACGGCGAGCTCGACGCGAGTTTCTACTATGGCGAGCTCGACCACCCGGCGGTTGACGGACTGCGACTGCGGGGAATGACCTATCGCGTCGCCGCGCCGGCGGCGTGGTCCGGCCGCGTCGTCGATGCCGACTGGAGCGAGATCGCGCAGCAACCGTGGATCATCACGCCGTCGATCAGCACCCACCACAAACTGGTGCACGCGCTGTTCGACAAGCATGGCATCGAACCCACCAAGGTGGTCGAGGCAGACCAGGAATCGGTGATCGCAAATCTGGTCGTATCCGGCGTCGGCCTGTCCTTGATCCGGGAAGAGCTGGCTCTGGAGAAGGAGGCAGCAGGCGAAATCTGCGTATGGCGGGACGTGCGCCTGGAGGCCACCCTGTGGTTCATTTACCTGATTGCGCGCAGGGACGATCCCGTGATCCGTGCGCTGCTCGGCGTGCTTCGCGACACCTGGAACCTGGCCATGGAGCCGGTTGTCCACGGACACAAGGCCAAGCAATACGGTTGATCGGACCGGCCCTGCGCCGGTGCGGATCTAGCCCGCAACCGCCGCGCGCGCGCGCAAGCGGTAGAGCAGCGCCACCACGATCCCGATGTTGAGCAGGTTCCAGGCGATGCCGTTTACGAAAGCGGCGCGGTAGGAGCCGGTGAGGTCGAAGATGGCGCCGGACATCCAGCCGCCCAGCGCCATGCCGAACAGCGTCGCCATCAGCACCGTGCCCACGCGCGCGCCGGCTTCACGCGGCGTGAAGTGCTCGCGCACGATGAGGGCGTAGGCGGGCACGATGCCGCCCTGGAACAAGCCGAATAGCGCCGACACCAGGTAGAGCGACACCAGTCCCTTGAACGGCAGAAACAGGAGCAGCGCGATGCCCTGCAGCACCGACCCGAGAAGCAGCGTGCGCAGTCCGCCGATGTGGTCCGAGATCCAGCCAAACGTGAGCCGGCTGACGATGCCGAAACCGAGCATCAGCGAAAGCATTTCCGCGCCGCGCGCCGGACCATAGCCAAGGTCGCCGCAATAGGCCACGATGTGCACCTGCGGCATCGACATGGCCACACAGCAGGCGACGCCGGCGACGCATAGCAGCGTCTGCAGTGTTCCGGGGGAGAGCCCGAGCGTGACTTCGGAGCCGGCGATGCTGGACACCGATCCCGCCGCAGGCAGTTCCAGGAGCGGCGGGCGCCGACGCAGCACCAGGGCGAGAGGCAGCATCGATACCAGACAAAATACGCCGATCCCGATATAGGTCTGGCGCCAGCCGGCGCCCTCGATGAAATGCTGCATCACCGGTGGCCACACCGTGCCGGCCAGGTAATTGCCACTGATGCAGATCGCGACGGCGATGCCGCGGCGGCGCGTGAACCACAGCGAAATATCCGCCACCAGCGGCGCAAACGTGGCTGCAGTGCCGAGCAGTCCGATCAAGACGCCCTGGGCCAGATTGAACTGCCACAAGGTTCCGGCCGTGCCGGCGGCGACGAAGCCCGCGGCGAGGCCGAGCGCGCCGATGATCACCGGGACCATCACGCCGAAGCGGTCCGACAGTCTCCCCATGAGGATACCGCCCAGGCCGAAGCCGATCATGGTGAAGGTATAGGGCAGGGACGCATCCGCGCGGCTCACGCCGAAATCGGCCTGCACCCGCGGCAGCACGACGGTGATCGCGTACATGCCCGAGCCGCCGATGGTCATCAGCGCGAGCGCGGCGG
>CAYIRZ010000368.1:0-3108 GCA_964365845.1 uncultured Streptomycetaceae bacterium | reverse complement strand
TGCAGAAAAACTGGAAAGCGCTGCTCGCCGCGAACGCGAAAGTGCCCCTGCCCACCGAGCCGCTGAAACTTTCCAAGGAAGAATGGCGCAAGCGCCTGGACAAGGCACAGTACAACGTGCTGCGCGAGGAAGGCACCGAGCGCGCCGGAACCAGCCCGCTCAACAACGAGAAGCGCGCCGGCGTCTATGCCTGCGCCGGCTGCGATCTGCCGCTGTTTACTTCCGACATGAAATACGAGAGCGGCACCGGCTGGCCGAGCTTTTTCACCACCATTCCCGGCGCGTTCGCCACCAAGGAAGACCGCTACCTGTTCTCGCCGCGCACCGAATACCACTGCATCCGCTGTGGCGGCCACCACGGCCATGTGTTCGATGACGGTCCGCCACCGACGCGGCAACGCTGGTGCAATAACGGCGTTGCGCTGAAATTCATTCCCAAAACCGGCAAAGCCTGAACTTCCGGGCGGGCGGATGCCCGCGCCTGCCGTGAAGGGCCATGCAGGTGGGTCACAAGCCCAGGATACGCCCGATCTCGGAAATGTATTGACCGACTTTCATGCCCTCGGCCATGGCCGAGTCCAGCGTGCCCTCCAGCCCGGTGCGGACACTGTGCAACCCATCGCGTACCCAGTGATGGCGGCGGATCGGCGAGTTGAGCACATTCTTGAGGGTTTCCACCTCGTCCCTGAGACGCTGCACATCCGCGGAGCCGCTGCGCACTCCCGCGAGATCACGCTCCAGGGCTTCGATCAGCTTGCCCACTTCCTCCAGATTGATTTCCTGCGCCCTATTGTTCGTGCCGTTCGTGTCGCCTGCACCCTTGCTGTCCGTCACTGCGAACCCCCGTTCAGGTTATGTCTGCGTTCCAGACTTCCAGTTTAATCGACACCGCGCTCCCTGTCATACATTCCGCAACCGGCCACAAAGACTCGACGCGCGAAACTTTCCACAGTATCCTGCTGTTGGACACATTCCGGTTAATTCCCGTCATCATGTCTACTACGCTCAGACTTGCCGCCCCTGCCGACGCTTATGAAATCGCGGTGATGTCGCGTTGCCTGATCGAAATCGGACTGCGCGGCTGGTCGTGGCATCCGGAGCGCGTGGTGAAGGCGATCCGCGCCCGTAATACCAATGTGCTGGCAGTCGAGATCAAAGCCAGCATGATCGGCTTCGCGATCATGGAATTCGGCGATACCCGGGCGCACCTGTCCCTGCTCGCGGTCAAACCCACCCACCAGCGCTGCGGCATCGGCCAGCAAATGATAACGTGGCTGGAAGAATCGGCGCTCGCGGCCGGCATCGCCACCATCGATCTCGAACTGCGCGCCAATAATTTCGGGGCACGCAGCTTCTATCACGTGCTCGGCTACAGGGAAAAGACCTACATCGCCGGCTACTATCAAGGCACGGAAACCGCGCTCAGGATGTCGCGCGACATCCGCCGCCAGATTCCCGACCGCATCAGCTGAAACCGCCAAGCGCCGGCAGCGCGGGCAGGTTGTAACGTAACGTATTGATATTGCAGTATTTTATATTAACGAACGAGGTAACCGCCGTCGACCACCAGATTGTGCCCCTGGATGAACTGCGCGTCGGTAGTGGCAAGAAATAGAATCACCTCCGCGATCTCCTCGGGCGTGCCGAAGCGTTCCAGCGGAATCTCGGCCAGGCGCTGTTCGCGCAGTTCCGGTTCCTTACTCCAGATTTCGTGCACAGCCTCGGTTTCGGTCGGTCCGGGACTGACGGCATTCACCATGATATTTTCCTTTGCCAGTTCCAGCGCCATGGACTTGGTGAGATGGATCAGCGCCGCCTTGGCCATGCCGTAGAGCGCCGCGCCGGCCGTGGCGACGCTGCCCAACTGGCTCGCGACATGGATGATGCGGCCGCCGCCCTGCTCGCGCATCGCCGGCAACACCGCCTGCGACAGCATGAACGGCGCGCGCAGGTTGATGGCGATGAGTCTTTCAAAATCGGCATCCCCAAACTCGCCGAACGGCCCCCGGATGCGGATGCCGGCGTTGTTCACCAGCACGTCGATGGTTCCCAGCGCATGGAGTGCCGCATCACATACGCGCTGCGGCACCGCCGAACCGGCGAGGTCGAAAATGCCATATTCGGCGCGCGGCGCGCCTGCCCCCAGGCATTCCGCAACCACCGCGTCGAGTTCCTCGCGCGTGCCTTCGGCGACCAGAAACACACTGGCGCCGGCGCCCGCCAGCGCCAGCGCCGTGGCGCGGCCGATACCGCGCGATGCGCCCGTAACAAGTGCAGACTTGCCTTTCAGCTTATTCATATTCCAAGGGTCCTGAACTGGAAAAAATCGATAACCAATTAACCGTAACTGTAACTACGGCATTTCCCGGGAGAACTTGAGGGTAAGAAAATCGAAATTATCAGAAAACTGGAACCGAAGGGATCATTTAATTTAGGAGTTTGTCGGGGCTAAGTCCGACAAACTCCTAGCGCCCACGCCACATGCTCGCGCACCAGCGCCGACGGATGATCGGCGCGCGCCTGTAGCGCTGCCACGATCGCCCCGGATGCCGGCGCATTGCCCAACGCGCTCAATGCATTCCCCATCCCCACCGCCAGATTGCGCAGCCAGCGCTCGTAGCCGATGCGGTGGATGGCGCTGCCCAGCAGTTTGGCATCGAATTCCGCCTCGCTCCAGCCGAAAAGCTCGACCAGCGTCGCATCGTCAAGCCCGTTGCGCGCGGTGAAATCGGATTCGCCGCTCGCCTGCGCGAACTTGTTCCACGGGCACACCAGTTGGCAGTCGTCGCAGCCGTAGACGCGGTTGCCAATCAGGGGACGCAGCGGCTCCGGGATGCTGCCTTTCAGCTCTATGGTCAGATAGGAAATGCAGCGCCGCGCGTCGAGCTGGTAGGGCGCGACGATGGCCTGCGTCGGGCACACGGCTAGGCATTTCCGGCAGGTGCCGCAATGGTTCTCCGGCGCGCGGTCCACCGGCAGCGGCAGATCGGTATAGATTTCGCCCAGGAAAAAGAACGATCCGGCGTCGCGCGTCAGCAGCAGCGTGTGCTTGCCGCGCCAGCCCAGCCCCGACTTCTGCGCCAGTTCCACTTCCATCCCCGGCGCGCG
>CAYIRZ010000367.1:0-3113 GCA_964365845.1 uncultured Streptomycetaceae bacterium | reverse complement strand
CGTTTATCCAGATACCGACAACGCTGCTTGCCCAGGTCGATTCGGCCGTCGGCGGCAAGACGGCGATCAACCACCCGCACGGCAAAAACATGATCGGGGCCTTTTATCAACCCCGAGCCGTGATCGCAGACACGGATACGCTCATTACCTTGCCCGAGCGCGAACTTGCGGCGGGCATCGCGGAAGTCATCAAATACGGCTTGATCCGCGATCTCGGATTTTTCGAATGGCTGGAAAAGAACATCACGCGCTTATTGGCCCGCGAGCCGGATGCTCTTGCTCATGCGATCGAGCGCTCGTGCCGCAACAAGGCCGAAATCGTAGCACTCGACGAACGCGAGAACGGCGTGCGCGCGCTGCTCAATTTCGGACATACTTTTGGCCATGCGATAGAAGCCGGCCTTGGCTTCGGCACCTGGTTGCATGGCGAAGCGGTCGCCGCCGGCATGGTGCTCGCGGCCAGGCTTTCGCAACGCCTCGGCTTGATCGGGCAGCATGATGTCGAGCGTACTGTTGACATCCTTGCGCGCGCCAAATTGCCGGTGACGGCCCCCGATCTCGGAATCGAGCGCTATCTGGGACTGATGGGGCACGACAAAAAAGTCGAGGACGGGAAAATACGCTTCGTGCTGCTGAAACGCATCGGCGAGGCGTTTGTCACCGATAACGTGCCGAGCGCGGCACTGGCCGACGTTCTTGGCAAACGCTCTGTACATGTCTGAACGAGCGCCTTACGCTGCGGGTTCGCACAACTCGCGCGGCAGACGCCATCGCGAAGAAGCGCCGCATGGCCGCAGCGAGTTCCAGCGCGACCGCGACCGCATTATTCACTCCACCGCGTTCCGCCGCCTCGAATACAAGACCCAGGTGTTCGTCAACCACGAGGGAGACCTGTTCCGCACCCGGCTTACCCACAGCCTGGAGGTTGCGCAGATCGGGCGGTCGGTCGCGCGCAACCTGCGGCTCGATGAAGACCTGACCGAAGCGATTGCGCTCGCTCATGATCTAGGCCACACGCCATTCGGCCATTCCGGCCAGGACGCGCTCAATGCCTGCATGAAACCCTACGGCGGCTTCGAGCACAACCTGCAATCTCTGCGCGTAGTCGATTTTCTCGAGCAGCGCTATGGCGCGTTCGACGGCCTCAATCTCACCTTCGAGACACGCGAGGGCATACTCAAGCATTGTTCCCTGAAAAACGCCAGAGCATTGGGTGACGTTGGTGAACGTTTTGTCAGGAAGCAACGGCCCTCGCTCGAAGCGCAGATCTGCAACCTCGCCGACGAAATTGCCTACAACAACCATGATGTGGACGACGGCCTGCGCTCCGGACTGATCTCGCTGGAGGAGCTTACGGAAATAAAAATTTTTTCGCGGCACATGAAGTCGGCGTTGCGCGATTTTCCGCAGCTCAACGGCCGCCGCCTCGTCCATGAAACCATAAGGCGCATGATCGGTGCCGTGGTGACCGATCTGATCCGGCAGAGCGCAAGCAATATCCGCGATTGCAAACCGCTAACGCTTGACGATGTGCGTACGGCGCCATCGTTGATCGCGTTCAGCGGAAAAATCCGCGACGACCAGCAGGAACTCAAGCAATTTCTGAGGGCCCATCTTTACCAGCACTACCGCGTGGCGCGAATGAGCACCAAAGCGCGGCGCATCGTAACCGATCTTTTCGGCGCTTTTCTCGCGGACCCCAAACTGCTGCCGCCGGAATTCCAGGTCCGTGCCGGCGAAGACCCGCCGCGCGCCATCTCCGACTATATTGCGGGCATGACCGACCGTTACGCCATTCTCGAATATCGACGGCTGTTTGCGGTCGAAGCTGTTTGAGCGGTAACCACGGCGGGGCTGCCGAACCGCCTTGGCCGCTCGGCGGTTGATGGATCCCCCTGAAGCAGGTAAACTTTTAGGGTTTCACCCCAGCTTTAACCAGTCGCTCAGTGTTTGTTGCCGCAACGCAACAGTAGATGCGTAAATAATTGTACTGAAACGGATTTATTTGACGAGGGCGCAGCATGAACCAATTTGGCCTGCCAAGATTACAAGGGCTTTACGATCCTGCATACGAGCATGATGCCTGCGGCGTCGGCTTTATCGCGAACATCAAAGCCAAGAAAAGCCACGCCATCGTCGAACAAGGGCTGCAGCTGCTGAAAAACCTGACCCATCGCGGCGCGGTCGGGGCCGACCCGCTGGCTAGTGACGGTGCGGGGATTCTGCTGCAAATTCCCGACAAGTTTTTCCGCGAGGAAATGGCGCAGAAAGGCATCAAATTACCGCCCCTCGGGCAATATGGCGTCGGCATGGTTTTCCTGCCGCAGGAACCCGCCTCACGCCTTGCGTGCGAGTATGAAATCGAACGCGCCATCAAGGACGAAGGCCAGATTCTGCTGGGCTGGCGCGACGTGCCTTGCGACAACGCCGGACTGGGCGAATCGGTCAAGAAAATCGAGCCGGTGATCCGCCAGGTGTTCATCGGCCGTGGCGCTGGCGTTACCGTCACCGACGCGCTCGAGCGCAAACTTTACATCATCCGCAAGTCTTCCGGCCATGCGATCCAGGCGCTCAAGCTCGCGCACGGCAAGGAATTCTACGTGCCGACGCTATCGGCGCGCACCGTCGCCTACAAGGGCATGCTGCTTGCCGACCAGGTCGGCAAGTACTACAAGGATTTGAAGGACCCGCGCGTGGTGTCAGCGCTGGCGTTGGTGCATCAGCGTTTCTCGACCAACACCTTCCCGACCTGGGACCTCGCTCACCCGTTCCGGCTGATCGCGCACAACGGCGAGATCAATACCTTGCGCGGCAACGTCAACTGGATCCGCGCCCGTCAAGGCGCCATTTCGAGCCCGATCCTGGGCAAGGATCTCGACAAATTGTGGCCGCTGATCTACGACGGCCAGTCGGACTCGGCATCTTTCGACAACGCCCTGGAACTGCTGGTGATGAGCGGCTACTCGATCGCCCACGCCGTGATGATGATGATCCCGGAAGCGTGGGAGGGCCACACGCTGATGGACCCCAGCCGCCGCGCGTTCTACGAATACCACGCTGCGATGATGGAGCCCTGGGACGGGCCGGCGGCGATCGCGTTCACCGACGGAAGG
>CAYIRZ010000366.1:0-3182 GCA_964365845.1 uncultured Streptomycetaceae bacterium | reverse complement strand
CGGCATCTACAACTTCGTCACCAAGCGCGGACTGTGCAAGGGCGTCAATTCCAAGATCTCATGGACCCAGGTCGAAACCGGCTCGGCGATCACCTGGAAGTACCCGTCCTGTATTCTGCTCGGCGACAACTCGATCGGCGAGTTCTACTCGGTGGCGCTCACCAACCATTACCAGCAGGCCGACACCGGGACCAAGATGGTGCACATCGGCAAAAACACCCGGAGCACTATTGTCAGCAAGGGCATTTCCGCCGGCCGCTCGAACAACAGCTATCGCGGTCTGGTGCGTATCGGCCCGAAAGCCGAAGGCGCGCGCAATTATTCGCAGTGCGACTCGATGCTGATCGGCGCCAAGTGCGGCGCCAATACCTTCCCCTATATCCAGGTGCAGAACAGCACGGCCAAGGTCGAGCACGAGGCGACGACCTCCAAGATCGGCGAAGACCAGCTGTTTTATTTCCAGCAGCGCGGCATCGGCAACGAGGAAGCGGTGTCGATGATCATCAATGGCTTCTGCAAGGAAGTGTTCCAGCAACTGCCGATGGAGTTCGCGGTCGAAGCGACCAAGCTCCTCGGCCTCAAACTAGAAGGCAGCGTAGGATGATCAACGCAAACGCAAAGAAACTCCTCGAAGTGCGCGGCTTGAAGGCGACGGTCGCGGGCGTCGAGATCCTCAAGGGCATCGATCTCACGGTGCGTGCCGGTGAAGTGCACGCCATCATGGGCCCCAACGGCTCGGGCAAGAGCACGTTCGCCAAAGCGCTGGCCGGCCACCCCGCCTATGAAGTGACCAGCGGCGAGGTGCTGCTGGAGGGCAAGGACTTGTTCGCGCTCTCGCCTGAAGAGCGGGCGCGTGCCGGCGTGTTTCTCGGCTTCCAGTATCCGGTCGAGATCCCGGGCGTGTCGAACAGCGGATTCCTGCGGCTCGCCTACAACACGGTGCAGGGCGCGCGCGGGTGCGACGAACTCGATCCGCTCGAATTCGACGATTTCGTGCGCGGGAAAATGAAACTGCTCGACATGGATCCGGGTTTTCTGGATCGCAGCGTCAACGATGGTTTCTCGGGCGGCGAGAAAAAACGAAATGAAATCCTGCAGATGGCGCTGCTGGAGCCGAAGCTCGCCATCCTCGACGAAACCGATTCCGGGCTCGATATCGACGCGCTGCGCGTCGTGGCCAATGGCGTGAACGGGTTGCTCAAGCCCGACAATGCGGTGGTGCTGGTCACGCACTACCAGCGCCTGCTCAATTACATCGCGCCCGATTACGTGCACGTGATGGAAGGCGGCCGGATCATCAAGACCGGCGGCAAGGAACTCGCGCTCGAACTCGAAACCCGTGGCTATGACTGGGTGTCCGAAGAATATAAAGGCAGGGCGAAGGCCGAAGCATGAGCGTTACTGCCATCCATCCATATATCGGGGCCTTGCTCAAAGGCAGCCGCGAACTGCCGCAAAGCCCGGCAGGCTGGCTCAACGCGCGGCGCGCGCAGGCGCTGGAGCGCGCCAACGCGCTGACGGTGCCGACCACGCGCGACGAGGAATGGCGCTTCACCGACATCACCCCGCTTACCAAACTCCATTTCCAGCCGGCGTTGGCTGCCGCCGAATTGGCGCTGGCGGACATCAAACGTTTTCTGGTGCCGGAGGCCGGCGTGCGGCTCACGTTTGTCGACGGCCTGTTCGCGCCTGAACTGTCGGCGTTTGCGGAATTGCCTGCCGGCGTGCGGGTTTCAACGCTGGCCGAGGGAGCAAAAACCCAGGGCACGGCGCTCGAAGCGCATCTTGCCTGCCATGTCGCGTTCGAAAACAATCTGTTTGCCGCGCTCAATACTTCCTATCTTCGCGACGGCGCGCTGGTGACGGTCGCGAAAAACCAGGCTTATGCCGCCCCGGTGCATCTGCTGTTTGTCGCGACGAAAAAAGAAGTCGTGGCCTATCCGCGCTGCCTGGTGGTGGCCGAAACCGGCGCCGAATGCACGGTGATCGAGGATTTCGTGAGCCTCCAGGACGGCGCTTATTTCAACAATGCGGTGACGGAAATTGTGGTCGGCGCCGGAGCAACAGTGCGGCATATCAGGCTCCAGCGCGAGAGCCTCAACGCCTTTCACATCGCTCATTGCGCGGTGACACTCGACAAGGACGCCTCCTATCTGTCGAATACCGTGACGCTCGGCGCGCGCATTTCGCGCTACGACCTGAATGTCGCGCAGAACGGCGAAGGCGCCGCGATGAAAATCGACGGACTGGCGCTGGTTTCCGGCCGCCAGCTCGCCGACACGCATACGCTGATGGCTCACGCCAAACCCAGCGGCCGCAGCGCGCAACTGCATAAAACAATCGTGGGCGGCGCGGCGCATGCCGTGTTCAACGGCAAGGTGTTCGTGCACGAGGGCGCGCAGCTCACCGATTCGGCGCAGCAAAGCCGCAACCTGCTGTTGTCGGGCCGGGCGCATGTCGATACCAAACCGCAGCTCGAAATTTTCGCCGACGACGTCAAGTGTTCGCACGGCGCGACCGTCGGCCAGATCGACGCCGAGCAGCTGTTCTACCTCAAAAGCCGGGGCTTGTCCGACGCAACGGCGCGCAACCTGCTCACCTATGCTTTCGGCGCCGAGATCATCGACCGCATCCCCGTGCGCTCGCTGGTCGAGCGGCTCGAGCGAACCGTGCTCGAGCAGACGCAAGACCCCGAACCGGAAACACGGTCATGACCGCGAGGCAAACCGCTGTGATGCAATCCCGGCCGCCCGCGCTGGACGTCGAGCGCATCCGCGCCGAGTTTCCGATTCTTAAACTCAGGATCAACGATAACCCGCTGGTTTTTCTCGATAATGCCGCATCGAGCCAGATGCCGCAGCCGGTCATCGACCGCTGGGTGAAGTATCAGACCAGCCAGCACGCCAACATCCACCGCGCGGTGCACACCCTGTCCGAGACGGCGACCGCCGAATACGAGGCTGCGCGCCGCAAGGTGCAGGGGTTCCTGAACGCCGGGGAAGAACGCGAGATCATTTTCACCAGCGGCACCACCGACGGCATCAACCTGGTGATGCACGGCTACGGCCGCAAGTTCATCGGGCGCGACGACGAGATCATTCTCACCACGCTCGAGCACCATTCCAATATCGTGCCGTGGCAGATGCTGGCCGGGGAGAAGGGCGCGAAAATCCGCGTGGTGC
>CAYIRZ010000365.1:0-3183 GCA_964365845.1 uncultured Streptomycetaceae bacterium | reverse complement strand
CGAACACACGGTCGAAGCGGTCGAAGTACTTCTCGTCCTTCACCAGGCAGGTGCGCGCGAGGTAATAAAAGTCGTCGATGCTGCCGAAGATGACGCGCTTGTCCAGCGCTTCGAGCAGGATCAGGAATTCCCGGATCGAGGCCGGCAGCCCACCCTGCTTCAACTTCAGAAAAAATTCAATGAGCATTATCGTAGGGCGGCATGGCGCGCGGACACATTACCGGTAAAGCCGGCCGCCTGCGGGTAGCGCGCCTGGCCCCCGTTCCCGCAAACGGGCGTTCCACTAACGAGTCCCGGGGGCATGCCGCCGCGCCGAACCGTAGGCAACGGATTGCCGACCTACCGCTGGCACCACGATCTGCCGCCACTCTTTCAGTTTCAACTCAAAGCGCATGGTGTTCGCAGGACTCGACGACGGGAGCACGACGGTTTCAAAACCCCATTCGATAAACAGCGGCTCCATTTGGGCGGCCGTCTTGCCGTTGAAACACACGCGGCGCAGTTTCTTCGCGATGCCTGTCATACGCACGAAGTCGTTGTGACGGGCATTGCGGATGTCGCTGTCGAGACTGCCGGCGCGCTCGCACTTGCCGATGACGTCCCACAACCCGAGGTGATTTGCCAGCAGCGCCTTCAAGCGCATCTCATAAGGCAGGTCGGGTAACGGCGCGGCGATGACTTTTCCAACCAGTCTCCAGAACTGGTTCTGCGGATGGCCGTAATACTGGCCCTTGCCGAGCGAAGCCGTGCTCGGAAAGCTGCCGAGTATCAGTGTAGTCACCGCTTCATCCACTACTGGAGGGAATCCGTGCGCGCTTTTCGCCATTTGAGCTTAAAAAATTCAATCAATATCTTTGATCAACCGCCAAGACGCCAAGGCACCAAGGCACCAAGGAAAACGATACAAAATAATTTCCGGCTCCACAACACAGAAAGCTCACCGGGATATCACGGCCTAGGTTCTGTCAGGGGTTTCGTAATCTCCTGTATTTTTTGCATTTCTTGGCGCCTTGGCGTCTTGGCGGTTCAATCAGCTTTTTCTACGCGACATAAACACGAGCCGCTCGAACAAATGCACGTCCTGCTCGTTCTTGAGCAGCGCGCCGTGCAGCGGCGGGATGATCTTGTGGCTGTCCTGGCTATAGAGCGCTTCTGGCGGAATGTCTTCTGCCATCAGCAGTTTCAGCCAGTCGAGCAGCTCCGAGGTCGAAGGCTTTTTCTTGAGCCCCGGCACTTCGCGGATCTCGAAAAACGACTCGAGCGCCTGCTTGAGGAGCTGTTTCTTGAGTTCCGGATAATGCACGCGCACGATTTTTTCCATCGTCTCGTGGTCGGGAAAACGGATGTAATGGAAAAAACAGCGCCGCAGGAAGGCATCGGGCAGGTCTTTTTCGTTGTTGCTGGTGATGATGACCAGCGGCCGGTGCCTCGCCTTCACCAGTTGCTGCGTTTCGTACACATAGAACTCCATGCGGTCGAGTTCGCGCAGCAGGTCATTGGGAAACTCGATGTCGGCCTTGTCCACTTCGTCGATCAGCAGCACCGCCGGCGCATCGGCCGCGAACGCCCGCCACAGCATGCCCTGCACGATGTAATTGGCGATATCGTGCACCTTGGGATCGCCCAGCTGCGAGTCGCGCAGCCGCGACACCGCGTCGTATTCGTACAGCCCGTGCTGCGCCTTGGTGGTGGACTTGATATGCCACTCGTAGAGCGATCGGCCGAGCGCCCTGGCGACTTCGAGCGCCAGCATGGTCTTGCCGGTGCCCGGCTCGCCTTTGATCAGCAACGGCCGCTCGAGCGTGATCGCGGCATTCACCGCCATCATCAGGTCGTCGGTTGCGACGTAGGTATCGGTGCCCTCAAATCGCATCATCTGTTTCTTTCATCAAGCGGCGCTCCAGCCGCATCGGCCTCGCGGAATCAGCCGCGGTTTCCCTCAACCCGGCTATAGCCCCATTCAATACGCGGATTGCCGATCGCAGGAACAGACAGGCAAGTGCGAACCCTACTACCAGATCCGGCCAGCCTGCCTGCGTGAGCCACACCCCGGCAGCGGCGGCCATGACGGCGATGTTGGAAGCGATGTCATTGCGCGAGCATTCCCACACCGAGCTCATGTTGATATCCTCCTGACGGTGCTTCCACAGCAGCGTCAGACAAATGCCATTGGCGATGAGGGCCAGGATGCCGACTGCCCCCATGGTTTCGAAAACCGGCACCGCGGGAACGACGATCTTGTAGATGACCTGGCCGAGAACGAACAGACCGGCACTCAGGATCAACCCGCCCTTGAACAGCGCGACCTTGGCCTTCGACCGTGCGCCCCTGGAAACCGCATACAGACTCAGACCGTAGGTCAACGCATCGCCCAGGTTGTCGAGCGAATCCGAGAGCAAAGCCGTGGATCCGGCTGCGATCCCCGCCGCCAGCACGACAACGAACATGACTGCATTGATGCCGAGAACCGTCTTCAAGGTCGCGCTCTGGCGCTCCCTGAGGGCCTCGATCGCGCAGGCCTTGTCTTCACAGCAATCCGACATTCATGTACCTCGTTGGTTGATCGTTACCGCATCCGCGCATTATCGCGCTTTCCGCCCCATGCCAACATGGCCGCGGCAACGACGGAGATCGCCGCCCCGCCATAAAAGGTCACGGCCGCCCCGAACTTGTCCCACAACAAACCTGCAACAACGCTCGCGATCAGCATCGCAATGCCGCTCGCAAGATTGAAAAAACCGAAAGCGGTGCCGCGCAGATGCCCCGGGGCGGTATCGGCGACCATGGTGGCCAGCAGTCCCTGGGTCATTCCCATATGCAGTCCCCAGATCGCCACGCCGAGGGCAACCGCGAGCAGCGACTGCGCGCGGGCCAGAACCAGGTCGGCAACGATCAGCACGGCCAGCCCGAGCCCGAGCAGGGCCCGGTGGCTCATGCGATCCGCCAGTCTGCCCATGGGAAACGCCGAAACGGCAAACACCAGATTCATGATCACCAGGACCAGCGGCGCGTAGGCATTCGCCAACCCGAGTTGCTGGGCGCGCAGGATCAGAAAGGCCTCGCTGAAGCGCGCCAGGGTGAACACGCCGCCTGCCGCGACGACCCACCAGTACGCGCGACTCAGTTCGACTAGTACCAAGACACGTTAATTACGAAACATAATGGCGACGCAACTTTCGATCC
>CAYIRZ010000364.1:0-3183 GCA_964365845.1 uncultured Streptomycetaceae bacterium | reverse complement strand
ATTTCGACCAGGGATTCGAGCCGCCGCCGGCAGTGGACATGCCGCTATCGATGGGAGGCGGGAGCCAGCGCAACGCAGTGCCGTACTACGATTTTCCCGATCAGCGCGTCGTCAACCACGCGGTGAAGACGATGCCGGTGCGCGCTTCCACGCTGCGTTCGCTTGGCGCCTACCTCAACGTGTTCGCGATCGAGTCGTTCATGGACGAACTCGCCGCAGCTTCGGGTATCGACCCGGTCGAATTCCGTTTGCGACACCTCAAGGACGAGCGCGCGCAGGCGGTCATCAGGGCCGCCGCGGCGAAAGCGGGCTGGAAGCCCAGTGTGAAAGGCGACGGCACGCACGGCATGGGGATCGGCTTCGCGCGCTACAAGAACATCGGCGACTACGTCGCGGTCATCGCCGAAGTGGCCGTCGCGGAATCCGTGCGCGTGGTGCGCGTGGTGGCGGCGATCGACTGCGGGCGTATCGTCAACCCCGACGGCGTCATCAATCAGGTTGAAGGCGGCATCGTGCAGGCAACAAGTTGGACCCTCAAGGAACAGGTGCGCTTCGATCGCACCCGGATCACGACCCGCACCTGGGAAGACTATCCTATCCTGACTTTCAGCGAAGCGCCCAAGGTCGAGACCGTGCTGATCGACCGTCCCGAGCAGGCGTCGCTGGGCGTGGGCGAAGGCATGGCGGGCCCTACCGCCGCTGCCATCGCGAATGCCGTGTTCAATGCCATGGGCGTGCGCGTACGCGAACTGCCCATGACGCCCGAGCGCATCGTGGCGGCGATGGGCGGCTAATGATTTGGTTTTTGAGACAGTCTCTAGTGAGATAATGTATCAATGGCTATCGAAGTAACGCCGGTTTTCTGATTCGAACGTTCTCTAAACAAGATTTTCGGGAGGAGAAAATGAATGCCACTTTGCGTCGCTCTTGCTTGACGTTGTTATCCCTGTCATTCGCCATTTATGCGGACTTTCCCGCTGCGCAAACCTACCCTGCCAGAACCATACGCGTGATTGTGCCGTTCGCGCCCGGCGGCGCGACCGACGCGGTGCTGCGTATGCTTGCGCCGCGGCTGTCGGAAAATCTGGGCCAGCAAGTCGTGGTCGAAAATCGCCCCGGCGGCGCCGCCACCATCGGCATGGACGTCGTCGCGAGATCCGCGCCGGACGGTTACACGCTGGGCATAGCCAACCTCACTTTCAGCATCAATCCCATCCTGCTCAGGAAAATGCCGTACGACAGCGACCGGGATTTCGCTTTGGTGAGCCACATCGCCAACGTCCCGTTCGTGCTGACGGTGCATCCATCGGTGCCGGCGAAGTCGGTCAGGGAACTGATCGCGCTGGCGAAGGCGCGGCCGGGCGCGCTCAATTACTCGTCTTCGGGACCGGCCAGCGCAACCCAGATGTCGACCGAGCTGTTCAATTACATGACCGGGACCAAAATGGTGCACATCCCCTTCACGGGCGGCGGCCCCGCGATCGTTGCCGCGCTGAGTGGTGAAGTTTCAGTCTATATCGGCAGCATCCCAACGCTGCAGGGGCACTTCAAGTCCGGCCGGCTGCGGCCGCTGGGCGTGACTACCGCGACACGCGATCCGGCGATTCCCGACGTGCCGACCATTGCCGAGGCCGGCGTGCCCGGTTACGAGGCGCGCGAATGGCAGGGCGTCGTCGTGCGCGCGGGAACGCCTCCTGCCGTCATCGCGCGCCTTAACCGGGAACTCGTGAAAAGCCTGAAAGCCCCCGACATGAAGCAGCGCTTCGCCGGCGTTGGCGCGCACGTGGTCGGCAGCACACCGGAGGAATTCGCGGAGCATATCAAAAAAGAACGGAATACCTGGTCCAAAGTGATCAAGGCGGCGGGCATCCGCGCTGAGTAATCAAGGAGATGTAATGCCGTCAAATGGTCCATGGATCGAGCACTTTCCGGGCAATTTAATCTGGTCGAACGCGTGCCTCGTCACCAAAGGCATGGCGCCCTATGGCGCGGTCGCGCTGGGCGAGATCGATCAGGTGTGCGAACGGCTCAGGCAACGCCAGCACGAACCCGATGCGTGGCGGGAAGAGTGGTGCGCGATGGGTAGCCGGCTGGAACAGGCGGCCGATCAGGCAGCTGCCGACGGACGCGGGATGACCGCGGGCAACTATTATCTGCGCGCCGGCATGTACTATTTCACCGGCGAGCGCTTCGTCTACCCGGGCGAGCAGAAACGCGAAATCGGCCGCAAAGCCATCGAGCTGCAGACCAAGGGCATTCTGGGGCGCTACCCGAACGTCGAAAAAGTGGAAGTGCCTTTCGCAAGCGGGAGCCCTGCTTCGCCGTCCGCGGGCACGCTGCCGGCGTTGTTCATGAAAGCGCCGGGCGCGTCGGGACGTGCGCCCACTGTCGTGGTCTTCAACGGCATGGACAATTGCAAGGAAATGAGCGTGCTGTTCGCCGGGCTGGAGTTTGCGGCGCGCGGCTGGCACACGCTCGCCATCGACGGACCGGGCCAGGGCGAATCGCTGCGGCTGCGCGGCCTCTATGCGCGCCACGATTATGAAGTGCCGGGCGCGGCGGCCTACGACTACGTCGTAGCGCGGCCCGATGTCGCCCCGAAAAAAGTGGTGGTCATGGGCTACAGCTTCGGCGGCTATTACGCCGCGCGCATCGCCGCGTTCGAAAAACGCTATGCCGCTGGTGTCGCGATGAGCGCGCTGCATTGGGACCTTGCCGCGTGGCAGGCCGAGATCAAGCGCAAGCAGGAGGCCGACCCGAAAGGGACGGCACAATCGACCTTTCATTTCCGCTGGATCATGGGCTGCATCGATGACGGCGATGCCGCCATCGAGAAAGCCAAAGGTTTTTCACTGGCCGGCGTCGCGGACAAGATCACTTGTCCGTTTCTCATCGTGCATGGCCAGGATGACAAAGTCGTGCCGGTCGCCAATGCACACAAACTTTACGAAGCGGTCGGCTCGCCGCGCAAGCACCTGAAAATTCTCACCGCCGAGGATGGCGGCTCCTACCATGCGCAGGCCGACAACCGGCAGGTGGGCATCGATTACATCGCGGACTGGATCAATACCGTGACCGGTGACCGGTGACCGGTGACCAGAAGTCGTTTCAAAAATATTGAAAACCTGATGAAGCCGCCGATGGATTCTTCTCAATACCCGTTCTTTTTAATACCTTCTTTTC
>CAYIRZ010000363.1:0-3201 GCA_964365845.1 uncultured Streptomycetaceae bacterium | reverse complement strand
GGAGGTCGCGGCCGAGTTCGTGACCAGCCGGCCCGCGGATCGCATCGGACTGGTCACCTTCGCCACGACGGCCGTCCTGCGCTCGCCGCTCACGCTCGATCACGCCGCGTTGCGCGGCATCCTCGAGCGGGTCGAATTCGCCGACGAGAGTCAGACGGCCATCGGCGTGGCGCAATGCGCCACCCGCCCATAGATGGCCGCCTTGCTGGTCGCGCATGCGGAACACCATCAGCGCGCCGCCATCGGCGAAATTGATGCCGGCCCAGTCCCATCCGGTCGCTGCCTTGTCCATGTGGCTCGATGACCATTCGTGATCCAGCCAGGCGGTGCCAGTGACGGTGACGGGCTTTGCTTTGCCGCTGTGTATCAATGTGCCGCTCACTTTGAGTTGGGGCAGGCTGTAGTAGTAGCTTGCCGATTCAGGCCTGGGTCCCTTGCGGCTCAAGCCGTTGATCCCCTGTGGCAGCGGCGGCTGGGTTGGGGAGAAGGTGAAATCGAGTTGAAAGTCGCGGGCGGGTATGCGCGCGCGGTAGATGCGCCCTTCCTGTTTGAGCGACCAGTCGTCGATCCAGACTTCAACGCCGTCCTGCCCCGCGCCGGCAAGCGACAAACCGGCGCGTGCCACGCGCTGGTCGTGCTGCAGCCTGCCGCGTTCGGGATCGCTCAGCGCGGCGTGCGCGATGAGAATATGCCGCGGCGAGAACGCGCTCGGATTGTCGCTTTTCAGTTCAAGTGCCGTGCGAAAGAAGGTGATCTGGAAGCCCAGCGGTTTGCCGCCGGGAGTGTCGAGCCAGCCGGTGACATACCACCATTCGATGCGGAAATCAGGGTGGCTGCCTTCGTCGCGAGGGAAGCGCAATGTGTAGCCTGGCACTACCGGCGCGAAAGACGTAAGCGGTAAGCGGTACCCCTCAGGGTACCCGTCAAGCGGGTATTGAGAAGAAGGGTATTGAAAAGAATGAGCGGCGACTTGTGCAAAAGCTTTCGGCGCGACGAGCAATCCGCCAAGCAGAGTGAGCGTACGTCGTCTGCTGAAAGTGAGGTTTTTCCGCTTACCGTTCACTGCTCACCGCTCACCGAAGTTACCAATCTTCCCGCACCGCGCCCACTACGTCATCGCTCATCGCGCGGCGGCCGCCCCACACCGCGGTCACACTGGCCGCGATGATCAACACCGCCGCCAGGGTCACCAGCTGCAGCCACGGCATCTGCAAATCCATGCTCCAGTGAAACGACTGGCGGTTGATGACGTGGATCAGGATCAGGCTCAGCAGCCAGCCGAGCGCGAGCCCGCAGCCGGCGCCCAGCCCGGCCACCAGCGTGCCCTCGCAACCCAGCATCGTGCCGATCTGGCGACGCGTCATGCCGATGTGGCGCAGCACGCCGAACTCGCGGCGCCGTGCCAGCGCCTGTGCGCTGAAGCTCACGCTGACGCCGAACAGGCCGATCAGCACCGCGGCGATCTCGAGCGCGTAAGTCACGGCAAAAGTGCGGTCGAAAAGGGCGAGCGAGGCGGCGCGTATTTCGCGCGTCGCCGAGATCTCGATACCGTCAGCATCGCCGAGGCGTTCGCGCACTGCCTGTCCGGCCTGAAACAATGTCGTGCCCGGCGTCAGCCACAACGCGGCGTCATTGGCGAGGCGGTCGCCGGTGATGCGGATGTAGAGATCGCGGTCGATGACGATGGCGCCGGTCTGGCGCGCATAATCGCGCCATATTCCGGCGACGGTGAAAAGCAGCGCCTGGCCGCCGATCGGCAGTTGTATGCGGTCGCCAACGCGAAACTGGAGCAGATCGCCCGCGATTTCGGAAATCCATACCGCTGGCGGTTCGTGGGCGCCGGGCACCAGCGACGGACCGATCAAGGGCAGGGTGTCATGCGCCGCGTTGGCGTCGACCGTGCGCGCGAGCAGGGTGAGCGGCGGGCGGGCGGGCCCGAGCAGCAGATTCTGGCTGCGCAGGAACCGGGCCTGCGCGATGCCGGGCGTGGCGGCGATGCGCGTCTGTTCCTCGGGCGTGAGAAACCCCGTTTCGCCGGCGCGTGCGGCACGCAGATAGAGATCGGCCGGCAGCATCCGCGTGAGCCAGGCGTCGAGCGAATGGCGGAACGATCCGACCATGATGAGCATGGCCACCATCAGGCTGAAGCTGGTCACGATTGCCGTAATGCTGATGGCGACCTGACGCGGCGTCGCCTGCAATTGCGCGGTCGCGAGCAACGCGGGCGGGAAGCGCGGCACGGGCAGGCGTGCAAGAAAGAGCGCGGCTAACCGCGGCAATACGAGGACCGCGCCCAGCAGGATAGCGGCGATCGCGGCATATCCCGGCAGCGGCAGGTCCAGCAGGGGCGGGGCCTGGGCAAGCATCAGCCCGAGCGCAATCAAGGTTGCACCTGTTAATGTAACGCCATGTTTTTTAATGTTTTCTTCTTCATCTCCCGCTTTTAGTGCCAGCGCCGGCGCGCGGCGGCCGGCGGCGACGGCGGGAACGGCCGCGCCGAGCACCGAGAACGAGATGCCGAGCAGCCAGAACACGGCGAGCGCGGCGGGCGCGGCGTGGAGCGCGGGAGAGAGCGTCTGGAAGTAGCCGGCGCCCAGATCGCCGCCAAAATGTTCGAGCGCATAGGCGGCCAGCGCGTAGCCGATAACGAGGCCCAGCGTCGAGCCCAGCGCGCCGAGCACCAGACCTTCCGCGATCAGCAATCTGACCAGGGCCGGCCGGGTCAGGCCGACCACCCGCAGCAACGCGAATTGCGAGCGGCGGCGCAGCACCGCGAGCACCTGGGTGGAAAACACCAGGAACGCGCCGGTGAACAGCGCCACCAGCGCCAGCATGTCGAGGTTGAGGCGGTAGGCGCGCGACAGGCCGGCGCTGCGTTCGGCCTCGCTGTCCGGCGTGGTCAGTGTCACGCCAACGGGCAGCAGTGCCGCGAGTTCGCGCCGGAAGGCCGGGACGTCGACGCCGGCACGCAGCCGCACGTCGATGCGGTTGAGCCGGCCCAACCGTGCGAGCCGCCATTGTGCGGAAGCGATGTCCATGATGCCCAGGCGCTGGCGGTATACGTCTGGCGGCAGCACAGCGATAACATGCAATTCAATGCTGGACGTGCCGACGTATGCGCGCAGCGTATCGCCGGTCTTCAGGTCCAGTGCGTCGGCCGCGGCGCCGTGCAGATGCACGCCGGCGAGCAGCGCGTACTTC
>CAYIRZ010000362.1:0-3218 GCA_964365845.1 uncultured Streptomycetaceae bacterium | reverse complement strand
CTTCGACGACATGGGACGCATCACCCAGTACCGCACCGATCCCGATCTGTGCGAGCTGTTGATCACGCGCAGTCACGAAACGCTGGTGTGGATGCGCAAGAAAGGCGTCAAGTTCATTGCAAGTTTCGGACGGCAGTCATACAAGGTCGACGGCAAGTTCAAGTTCTGGGGCGGGCTCGCTGCCGAAACCTGGGGCGGCGGTCCCGGCCTGGTGGAGAACGAGCACAAGGCATGCGAGCGTGAAGGCATCAGGATTTTATACGAGACGCCCGCACTCGCCCTCATCACCGATGACGACGGCAAAGTAATTGGCGTGAAGGCAAAACACCAAGGCCGCAATGTCGAAATCCGCGCCAAGGCGGTGGTGCTCGCCTGCGGCGGTTTCGAATCCAACGCCGAGATGCGCACACGCTATTTGGGCCCCGGCTGGGACCTGGCCAAGGTGCGCGGCACGCGCTTCAACACCGGCCTCGGCATCAAGATGGCGCTCGAAGCCGGTGCCATGCCTTACGGCCACTGGTCGGGCTGCCACGCCGTGGGCTGGGACATGAATGCACCGCCTTTCGGCGACCTCTCCGTCGGCGACAACTTCCAGAAACACAGCTACCCGTGGGGCATCATGGTCAATGCCCGCGGCGAACGCTTCGTCGACGAGGGCGCGGACTTCCGGAATTACACGTATGCCAAGTACGGCGCCGTGATCCTCTCGCAGCCGGGGATGTTCGCCTGGCAGATCTTCGACGCCAAGATCATCCCCGTGCTGCGTGACGAGTACCGCATCAAGCGGGTGACCAAGGTGAAGGCCGATACCCTCGAGGAGCTCGTAAAGAAGCTCGACGGCGTCGATGCCGAGGCCTGCCTGCGCGAAATCCAGACCTACAACAAGGCGGTACGGACCGACATTGCGTTCAACATGGCGATCAAGGACGGACGCTGCACCGAGGGACTGAAAATCAACAAGGCCAACTGGGCAAACACCATCGACACGCCGCCCTTCGAAGCTTACGCCGTCACCTGCGGCGTGACCTTCAGTTTCGGCGGGGTAAAGATCTCCAACCAGGGCGAAGTCGAGGATACCGCCGGCAAGCCAATCCCGGGACTGTTCGCGGCAGGCGAGCTGGTGGGCGGCATTTTCTACCATAACTATCCGGGCGGCACGGGACTGACCTCGGGCGCGGTTTTCGGCAAGATCGCCGGCACCGGTGCCGCGACTTACGTCAGAGAGTAGAATCCGGGCAGTGAGTCCATCGGAGGGGAACGCATGAACGCACCCGCGATCAAGATCAGCAAACCGGTCCGCGAGCAGGTGAGCAGGGAAGAGTGGGAAGTACGGGTCAATCTTGCCGCCTGCTACCGCTTGATGCACGAGTTCGGCATGGTCGAGATGGTCGCCAACCACATCTCGGCACGCGTGCCCGGCACCCGGAACGAGTTCCTGATCAACCCCTACGGCATGCTCTACGAGGAAATGACTGCCTCGAGCATGATCAAGGTCGACGTCGACGGCAACATGCTGTTCAACGCCACCGATTACGGCATCAACCAGGCCGGCTACGTGATCCACAGCGCGGTGCACGCCGCCCGCCATGATGTGGATTGCATCATCCACACTCACACGCTGCCGGGCATGGCGGTTTCCGCCATGAAATGCGGGATCATGCCGATCGCACAGTCCTCGATGCGCTTCACCGATATTGCCTATCACGATTACGAAGGCGTTGCATTGCGCCTGGACGAACGCGAGCGCCTGGTGCAGAACCTGGGCGGCCGCGAGGCAATGGTGCTTCGCAACCACGGGCTGCTCACGGTCGGCCCGAGCATTCCCGAGTGCTTCAACAACATGTTCCGTCTGGAACGCGCCTGCCAGCTGCAGGTGATGGCGCTGTCGTGCAACACCGAACTGCAACTGCCGCCGAACGAAGTGGTGCAATATACCAACCACCTGATGCTGCCCGGAACGCGTCGCCGTTTCGGGTTGCTCGAATGGCCGGCGCTGCTGAGAAAGCTCGACCGCGCCGATCCCTCCTACCGAGATTAAGGCAGTAAGGCGTGAAGAGTGAGGCGGAAACCGCAGTAACCGCAACGCTTCACGCCTAACTCTTCGCTCCTCACGCCTCACGTCTCACTCCTCACTCTTCACTCCTCACGCCTCACTAACTATGTCTCAACCTTCGTTATGCCAGGGGCCCGACCCGCAGCCACGTAAACCCAAACACCCGATTCCAGCGGGCGCCACAGACTGTCATTGCCACGTCTTCGAGGATCAGTCCGGATATCCTCTGGTCGCCGCGCGCAGCTACACACCACCGCTGTGCACGCTATCCGACTACCTCGGGATGTGTGAAGCGCTGGGAATCGAGCGTACGATCCAGGTCAATGCCAGCGTTTACGGCTTCGACAATTCGGTGTCGCTTGACGTCATCAATCGGCTCGGGCAGAAGCGCGCGCGCGGCGTTGCCGGCGTCGCGCCCGATGTTTCCGGCAAGGAAATCGAACGCCTGCACAGAGGCGGCATGCGCGGCGTGCGGCTCTCCACCATGGTCAAAGGCTACGGCGGCACCGAGCTGATCGACACCATGGCAGCCAGGATCAAGCCTTACGGCTGGCATGTCCAGTTGCACGTCGGCAAGTGCGCCGAGCTGATCCCGCTGGAACAGAAGCTTCTCGATTGCCCGACGCCGCTCGTGTTCGACCACCTCGGACGCGTACGCGGCAGCGAGGGCGTAAACGCACCCGGCTTCCAGACATTGCTCAGGATCGTCAGGCAGCGCAACGACTGCTGGGTCAAGCTGTCGAGCTGGTACCGGCTGTCCGATTCGGGTCCGCCGCACTACACTGACATGAAACCGCTGGTGGAAGCGCTGGTCTCCGCCCGCCCCGACCGCCTGGTGTGGGGCAGCAACTGGCCGCATCCGGTCTGGAGCGGGTTCATGCCCAATGATGGCGATCTGCTCGATCTTTTCTGCGAGTGGGTTCCCGACGAAGCCGCACGCAAACAAGTCCTGGTCACCAATCCCGCTCAGCTCTACGGGTTCGAATAGAACAACAGTGAGCAGTGAGCAGTGAGGAGCTTCTAAGGAAGCTCTGATCAAGTATAGTTTTGTCATTCCCGCGCAGGCGGGAATCTAGAAGTAGACCCTCGCACTGGGTCCCCGCCTTCGCGGGGATGACTTAATCAGAGGTTCCCTAAGGCTTGGTTTTTCCGCTTACCGCTAACC
>CAYIRZ010000361.1:0-3218 GCA_964365845.1 uncultured Streptomycetaceae bacterium | reverse complement strand
ATTAGTAAGTTTCTGAGTAATCTAGATTCCCGCCTTCGCGGGAATGACAAAACTACATCCCATTGTTTTTGTTGTTTTTTTCGTTCCCTCTTTTCTGGCTTTGTTGTGTACCCGTCAAGCGCACCCCTCAAGTACCCGTCGAGCGGGTATTGTGAAGAAGGGGTGTTGAAAATAAGGTATTGAAATGAATCCTTTGCGTTGACGCTCTTTTCGGCGCAGCGTCGCGCGATTGCGCTAGAATGCGCTGACATCAGAGCGCGGACGACGAGCCGCGCCGGCTTCGAGGAGGAGACCTCAGCCCTTATCCCCGCTCTTCGCCCGAAGGGTTAGGGGAGATTCAAGATGCAGCCCGGACTGCACGAATTCACGATTGGAGGGGCACATGAGTCAGAAGATCACCACGACGCTTACCGTCAACGGCAAGCGTCACACCGTCAGCGCACTTCCCGACACGCCGCTGTTATGGGTGCTGCGCGAGCATCTCAAGCTTACCGGCACCAAGTACGGCTGCGGCGTCGGACAATGCGGCGCCTGCACCGTGCACATCGACGGCAAGCCCAATTACGCCTGCCTGAACCCGATCAAGGATCTCGAAGGCCGCAGCGTCACCACTATCGAGGGATTGTCGCCCGACTCCAGCCATCCGCTGCAAAAAGCATGGATCGCGGAGCAGGTGCCGCAGTGCGGCTATTGCCAGTCCGGTCAGATCATGCGCGCCGCGGGGCTGCTCAAGGACAATCCGAATCCAAGCCGGCAGGAGATCGTCGATCATATGCAGACCAACATCTGCCGCTGCGGCACGTATGTCAGGATCGTCCGCGCCATCGAGCGCGCGGCGAAGGAGGCCTGACCATGAAACGCACAGCGAAATCAGCCGCGAAGTCTTTCCAGCCGGCTCGCCGCCGCTTCATGGTGGGTGCTGCCGGGCTCACGTTCGGGGTGGCATTCGGTGTGCCGCCCATACTCAAGCTCGCTGTCGGGGAAGCGCAGGCTGCCACGGCCAAACAGGTGACGCTGAGCCCGTGGGTCACGCTCTCCACCGACGGCACGGTCGCCATCATGTCGCCTGCCGCCGAAATGGGCCAGGGATCGCTGACCTCGCTGCCGCTGATCCTGGCCGACGAGATGGACGCCGATTGGTCCAAAGTCAGGATCGTGCCGGCGCCACCCAACGACAAGCTTTACGGCAATCCGGCTTTCCGCTTTCTCCAGTACACGGCTGGAAGCGCCACCGTCACCGGTTATTTCAACAACCTGCGCCAGTTCGGCGCTCAGGTGCGTTACGTGCTGGTCGAGAATGCCGCGCGCCACTGGGGCGTGCCCATGTCCGAACTCACGACTCAGCCGGGCGTGGTTCTGCACCAGAAGTCGGGCCGCAGCCTTACTTACGGCGAAATCGCCGCTTTTGCCACGATTCCGGAGAAGGCACCGGAAGTGGTGGTCGAACCCGTCTCCAAGGCGCAGTTCCGATTGATCGGCAAGGACGTCGGGCGGGTCGATGTGCCGGGCAAGGTCAACGGCACGGCCCAGTACAGCATCGACGTGCAGGTACCGGGCATGATCTACGGTGCCATTTTGCGCGAGCCCATGGAAGGCGCGGCGCCGGAAAAAATCGACGACGCAGCCGCGCGCGCCATCGAGGGGGTAATTCGGACCGTGCCGCTCAAGTACGGCGTGGGCGTGCTCGCCGATACGCCGTGGGCGGCGTTCAAGGCCAAGGATGCGCTCAAGGTCACCTGGAACCGCGGCGCCACGGGTTGGGGTTTCTCTAACGAGAAGGGTTACGAGATGTTCGCGGCGGCGGCGAAAGATCCACAACGCAAAGGCGTGGTCTGGGAGACGAAGGGTGACCCGCTGGGCGCGATGAAGAAGGCGGTCACGGTATTCGAAGGCGAATACCGCGCCGACTATGCCTACCATGCCCAGATGGAGCCGCTGAATTCCGTCGCGGCGGTGTCTGCCGCGGGCGATGCGGTGGAGATCTGGTGCGGTACCCAGAGCCAGACCATCGCCGTCACCGCGGTGGCTAACGCGCTGGGCATTCCGGAAAACCGCGTCAAGTTCAACGGTATGCTGCTGGGCGGCGGTTTTGGCCGCCGCGGCAACCGCGACGTCGAGTTCATCGTCGATTCCGTGCTGATGTCCAGGGCGGCGGGCCGCCCGGTCAAGGTGATGTGGACGCGCGAGGACGACGTGCACAGCGGGCGCTTCCGTCCGCTCTACGTCAACCGCATACGCGCGGGCCTGGACGAATCCGGCAAGATCATCGCCTGGCATCACCGCGTGGTGTGCGACCGCGTGCTCGCGTTCGCGGACCCGGTGCGCTACAAGACAGCCCAGGGCAGGGACAACATCGCCATGCGCGGCACCGAGCTGCCGACCTACGACATTCCGGACCGGATGAGCGAAGGCTTGCAGGAGGATACGGGGATACGCACTGCGCCGCTGCGGGCGATTGGCGTCGGACAGAACAGCTTCGCCAACGAGGTCTTCATCGACGAACTGGCGGTCAAGCTGGGCAAGGATCCGGTGCAGTTCCGGCTGCAATTGCTCAAGAATTCGCCGCGCGCCCGGCATGTGGTCGAGGAGGCCGCCCGGATGGCCGACTGGGGCCGCAAGCGCCAGGGGCGGGGCCTGGGCTTTGCCTATCTCGACTATTCCGGCACGCAGCTCGCCGGGGTGGCCGAAGTCTCGATCGACCGGCAGACCGGTGCGATCAAGGTGCACGATTTCTGGTGCACTATCGATGCCGGCGTCGCCATGCAGCCGGACAACGTCATCGCGCAGACCGAAAGCTCGATTGTTTACGGGCTCGGGCTTGCGCTCATGGAGCGCATCACCATCGCGAACGGTGCCGTGCAGCAGTCGAACTTCTACGACTATCATGTCCCGCGCATGAGCGACCTTCCCGGGATACACATCAAGCTCATCCAGACGCCGAATCATCCGACGGGCGCCGGCCAGATGGCGACGCCGCTGGTGCCGACCGCGATCGCCAATGCGGTATTCCAGTTGACCGGCGTGCGGATGCGCCAGCAGCCGCTGCTGCCCGAGCGCGTGAAACAGGCGTTGCTGGCAGGGGAAAGCAGGGTCGCCTAGGGAAGCTCTGATCAATTTTGTCATTCCCGCGAAGGCGGGAACCCAGGATGTTCAGGTCGTTTACTGGATCCCCGCCTTCGCGGGGACGACTTAATCAGAGGTTTTCTAGGCAAAATCAG
>CAYIRZ010000360.1:0-3219 GCA_964365845.1 uncultured Streptomycetaceae bacterium | reverse complement strand
TGTGATCAACCGGGCGCCGACGCGGCGTCCCGGTCCACGCGGGCGCTGCGCAGCGGCAGCGGCTGCTCCCCGAGCAAATCCTTCTCGATCACCGCGCGCACTTCATCGAGCGCGAGCCCGTGCTTCTCCACGAGGTCCATCACGTCCGCGAGAATCGCATCGGCGTCCTGCATTTTCTTCAGGCGCTTAAAGGTGTCTTCCCGCCTGATGCCCATGCTCTCGCCGATGAGTTCCAGGAAGTTCACCACTTCGAAAGGCCAGTCGGTTTCGTGGCTGCAAAGCTCGCGGTGGCAGGCGTGGTAGACGCCGGCGAGCGCATCGACTTTCGCTGCCGCGGCGGCTTCGAGTATTCCACGATGCACGTCGCGCTTGAACGCGGGCAGCGGCTGCAGCGTGTTGCACATGTAGCCCACCTGCGGCTGCTCGAGTTCGACGTATTCGAGTCCCGGGATCGCGCGCAGGAGCCTGGTTGCGGACTCGCAGACGCCCGCCAGGCCCGGATGCTCGTGCAGACCGACGCGCTTGTTGACGGGGTGGCGCATGAGAGGACGCAGCCGGTCGAGCCGGCTTGCGAGGTACACGACGAAAGCTTCGAGATCGTAGGCGGGCGCGCCGGTAGTGCCTTGGCGTCCGGGCAGCACGTTTTCCCCGATCTGGATCATGCACGTCGGGCACCACGCGAGCACCTTGCTCGCGCCGCTGGCAGCGAAGCGGTCGGTCGTGCGATAGGCGATGCGGCCCGAAGCGTCGAAGTCGCCGGTGCGAAACTGCAGCACGCCGCAGCAGTCGCCGGGTCCACCCATCACGCGGTACGACACGCCGAGCGCGTCGAGGATGTCCAGCGACAGCAGGACGATGTGCGGCGTCTTGAGCACGTTGCAGCCGGTATAGAAGACCACTTCCGGCGGGGTTTGCGCCGGCGCTTCGCCGCGAAACCGCTTGAGCACGTCGGCCGGGAGCTGCATGCGCGACAGCACCCGCACGGCTCGGCCCATGTTCGAGAACGCGGCGCTGCCTTTCCTGTGCTGTTCTTCCGCGGTCGCGCGGCGCTGCATGGCGACACGCGCGAGGGCGAGCATGAATCGCGGGTTCACGGCTTCGGGGCACGCGGGGATGCAGAAGCCGCTGCCCGAGCACACCTGCGCCCAGCGCTCCGATTCGGTGGAGCCGTTCCCGCCGCGGATGATGTCCAGCACGCCGCCGGCGACTGCCGCGGCGTCCTTGTCCGCGATGCCGGCGGGCGCCGTCATCGGACACACCTCGAAGCAGCGCCCGCAGCGCGTGCAGCTGTCCAGCACGCCCTGCGTGCGGGCTTCGAGTGCTTCAGAGAAGGTTTCAGTCATGGTAGGTAGGGTCAGTGTAACTTTTCTGAGGGTAACCGCGTCGGATTGATTTTCCTATCGCTTAGCCAGGTTGGCGCTATCATATTGCAGCCAACCAGGGAGGCCCAATCATGGGCAAGGTTACCTGTTCCCCTGCCTATTCTGGACTTTGACGATCAACAGCAAAAACTAACGAATCGAACTGGCAATAGAGGCGAGCTAGCCCAAGCAGTTCCTCGATCAAGGTAAAAAGCGCGCCGTCCTCCGTAAAGTCCGGTCTTTCGAGCCTCACCTCCGAATTTCCCTGCTGAAATTGCGCCGGCACACTATGTTCGCTAAGGAATATGTTCATGGCTTATGTGCGGTGCCGAACATAATTGCTTGTTTTTATGATAGTAAAATAAACTTGCGCCTTGTCTTCGACAGCCTTCGATTCGACCCCGTCCGGGATCGACATTCCGGAGTTCGAGGAATGGCTCCCGACAAAGGAGTTGCAAAGACTGCACACTGGGGGAGTTTCATGTTGGGCGCAAAAAAAGTCTCGGGTCGGAATCGCCTTCTTGCCGCATTGCCCCGCAAGGATTACCAGAATCTGCTGCCCTTCCTCGAACCGGTCAAACTGGCCTTTAAGGATGTTCTCTATGAACCCCACACCCGGATTCGGCACGTGTACTTTCCCAACGACTGCTTCGTCTCAATGCTGACTACCGTGGATGCCGGCCGGGCCGCGGAGGTTGGACTCATCGGTTCTGAAGGCATGATCGGGCTTCCCGTGGCGCTGGGTGCCGCTGTCTCGCCTTTTCGTGCCATGGTACAAGGCGGCGGCACGGCAATGCGGATGAAGGTAACGGACTTTCGCCGCGATTTCAGCCAGAGCAATGCGTTGCGGCGAGAGTTGTTTCTCTTTACCCACTTGCTGATGATCCAGATCGCGCAGACCGCGGCGTGCAACCGCTTCCATGTGGTGCAAGAGCGCATGGCCCGCTGGCTGTTGATGACCCGCGACCGCGTCAACTCCAACGAGTTTCGCATTACGCAGGACTTTCTTGCGCTCATGCTGGGCGTGCGGCGGGTCGGCATCACCGTGGCAGCGGGCAACCTGCAGGAACGCAAGCTCATCGGCTACAGACGTGGCACCGTCACTATCCTCAACCAGAGAGGCCTCGAAGCGGCTGCCTGCGAGTGCTATAAAACTGTCAAAGACACCTTCACCCAGGCTACACCCAGGCACAAGCTTAAAAGGCAATTTCCCCGCCAGCCCCGCACAAGTCATACACGCAATCGCACGGACGGATAGGCCTCAGTCTGAAAAACCTCAGGGTCAAACCTCAGGGTCAAAACCTCAGGTTTTGAATCTTGAATCATGTTCCGTTCCGGCAAGCGAGATCGAGTCTTTTCCGGAAAATATCTCATAATCGGCTTAGCGTCGTCCGACCCGGCCAATAGCGGCCAATAGGATAAAATCGCACTGACGATGCTTGCTCACAATACGAAATGCGGAAGGAGGATTTAGATGTCTACGGCTGATATTACCGGTCGGTTGGCGCGGTATATGGTGGAGGCGCGGGAGCGGAAACTTGCGCCGGACGTGGCGCGAGAGGCCAGGCATCGCATCCTGGACTCGCTTGCCGCGATGGTGTCGGGATCTCATCTCAAGCCCGGCGAGATGGCGATCAAGTACGCGCGGGCTCAGGGCGGGGTCGCGGAAGCGACCGTGGTCACTACCGATATCAGGACCACGGCCATAAACGCCGCTCTGGCCAATGCCATGTTCGCTCACGCCGACGAGACCGATGATTTCCATCCGGCGACAAAAGCCCACCCGGGCTGTTCCGTCGTGCCCGCGGCGCTCGCGATGGCCGAGCGCGAGGGCAGTTCGGGAACGGAACTGCTCAAC
>CAYIRZ010000359.1:0-3250 GCA_964365845.1 uncultured Streptomycetaceae bacterium | reverse complement strand
CGGCGATCGACAGCTTGCGGTGATAGCAGAAATGCGGAACGTAGATGCCGGCCTGATTCGCCGCATCCATTACGGTGCTGCCTTCCGGCACCTCGAGCTTCTTTCCGTCAATTTCAATTTCTAACATCAGTCGCTTTGCGACTCACCTGCCTCCCCTCGCCACCCGGACAGAGTGGTTGCGGGCGAGCATGGGTCAGTCGCTCTCCTATATATACGGCGCTACAAGGCATCGCTTGTGGTCGATATGGTGCTGGAATTCGTCGCGGTAATGCTTGATGAAAGCACGCACCGGCATCGCCGCCGCGTCGCCCAGCGCGCAGATGGTGCGGCCCTGGATGTTGTCAGCCACGTTGTTGAGCAAATCCAGATCCTCGGGCTTGCCCTTGCCATGCTCTATGCGGTGCACCATGCGGTAGAGCCAGCCGGTGCCCTCGCGGCACGGCGTGCACTGGCCGCACGATTCTTCGAAGTAGAAATAGGACAAGCGCAACAGGCACTTCACCATGCAGCGCGTCTCGTTCATCACGATCACCGCACCCGAGCCCAGCATGGAGCCGGCCTTGGCAATCGAATCGTAGTCCATGTCGGTGGCCATCATGATGTCGGCCGGCAGCACCGGCATCGACGAGCCGCCGGGAATCACCGCCTTCAGCTTCCTGCCGTCGCGCATGCCGCCGGCCATTTCAAGGAGCTCCGCAAACGGCGTGCCGAGCTTCACCTCGAAGTTGCCGGGACGGGCGACGTCGCCCGACACCGAAAAAATCTTGGTGCCGCCGTTATTGGGCCGGCCCAGATTGAGGAAGGCCTCGCCGCCGTTGACGATGATCCACGGCACCGCGGCGAAAGTCTCGGTGTTGTTGATGGTGGTCGGCTTGCCGTACAGGCCGTAGCTCGCGGGGAAAGGGGGCTTGAAGCGCGGCTGGCCTTTCTTGCCCTCCATCGATTCGAGCAGCGCGGTTTCCTCGCCGCAGATATAAGCGCCGAAGCCGTGATGGGCATGGAGTTCGAACGCAAAGTCGCTGCCCAGGATATTCCTGCCGAGATAGCCGGCGGCGCGCGCTTCTTCGAGCGCCTCCTCGAAGCGTTCGTAAACATCCCAGATCTCGCCGTGGATATAGTTGTAGCCGACCGCGCATCCGGTCGCGTAGGCGGCAATCGCCATGCCCTCGATCACGATGTGCGGGTTGTAGCGCAGGATGTCGCGATCCTTGAACGTGCCCGGCTCGCCCTCGTCGGAATTGCACACCAGGTATTTGTCGCCCTGATACTGGCGCGGCATGAAGCTCCATTTCAGCCCCGCCGGGAAGCCCGCGCCGCCGCGGCCCCGCAGCGCCGACTTCTTGACCTCGGCAATGACGTTTTCGGGGGCGATCTTCTCGTTGAGAATTTTCCTCAGCGCCGCATAACCGCCACGCGCCGCGTAATCCTTGAGGCGCCAGTTGAGTCCGTCGAGGCCCTTCATGAGGACCGCGTCGGGTCCGAAAATATCAGTGGCGAAGGGAGGCAGCGGCAGGCCCATCACTTCAACTCCTTGATGAGCGCATCCAGCTTGTCGGGCGTCATCGCGCACAGCATGCGCTTGTTGTTGTGGAGCAGCACCGGCGCATCGCCGCACGCGCCCATGCACTCGCCCTCTTTCAGCGTGACACGGCCGTCGGCGGTGGTCTCGTTGAAACCGATGCCGAGCTTCTGCTTGAGATGCTCGGCCGCCACGGTCGCGCCCTGCAGCGCACAGGGAAGATTGGTGCAGATCGTGAGCTTGTGTTTGCCGACCGGCTTCAGGTTGTACATGGCGTAAAACGTCGCGACTTCGTAGACCGCCACCGGCGGCATCCCGAGGTATTGCGCAACGAAATCCATGGTCCCGGTCGATAGCCAGCCTTTCTCGTCCTGGGCGACGGCAAGTGCCGCCATCACCGCCGACTGCTTCTGGTCGGACGGATATTTGGCGACCTCCTTGTCGATTTTCGCCAGCGATTCCGGAGACAGTGTCAGCCGCGCATTCATGGCTTTACCCCCGGTACCGAGGAAAGCACGCCGCGATCGGCCTTTTCATCAAGAAATCGACTCATCTGTCGATTTCTCCGAACACGATCTCGAAGGTACCGATGATCGCCACGACGTCCGCGATCATGTGTCCCCGCGCCAGCTCGTCCATGGAGGACAAATGGGTGAAGCTCGGCGAGCGGATTTTCATGCGGTAGGGTTTGTTGGCGCCGTCGGAAACGAGATAGATCCCGAACTCGCCCTTGGGGTGTTCAATCGCCGCGTAGGCCTCGCCTTCCGGCACGTGCATGCCTTCGCTGAAGAGCTTGAAGTGGTGGATCAGCTCTTCCATGTTGGTCTTCATATCGAGCCGCGAGGACGGCGCCACCTTGTGATCATCGGTCATCACCCGGCCCGGATTCTTGCGCAGCCAGTCCACGCACTGTTTGACGATGCGGTTCGACTGACGCATCTCCTCGATGCGCACCAGGTAACGGTCGTAACAGTCGCCATTCACGCCGACCGGAATATCGAACTCGAGCCGGTCATAGACCTCATAAGGCTGCTTCTTGCGCAGGTCCCACTCGACGCCCGAGCCGCGCAGCATCGGCCCCGAGAATCCCAGCGCAAGCGCGCGTTCCGGCGTCACCACGCCAATGCCGACGGTACGCTGCTTCCAGATCCGGTTATCGGTGAGCAGTGTCTCGTAATCGTCCACGCATTTGGGGAAACGCTCCGTGAAGTCCTCGATGAAATCGAGCACCGACCCCTGGCGGTTGCGGTTGAGTTTGCCGACCGCGCGCGCATCGTGGATTTTCGAGGCCTCATACTGCGGCATCGCTTCCGGCAGGTCGCGGTAGACGCCGCCCGGGCGGTAGTAAGCGGCATGCATGCGCGCCCCGGTGACCGCCTCGTAAACGTCGAACAGGTCCTCACGCTCGCGGAAAGCGTAGAGAAACACCGTCATCGCCCCGAGGTCAAGGCCGTGGGCACCCAAGCTGAACAGATGCGCGAGGAGCCGCGTAATCTCGTCGAATAACACCCTGATGTACTGGGCGCGCAGCGGGACTTCGATGCCGAGCAGCTTCTCGATCGCCAACACGTACGCATGCTCGTTGCATATCATCGTGGTGTAGTCGAGCCGGTCCATATACGGCACCGTCTGGAGGTAAGTCCTGTGTTCGGCGAGTTTCTCGGTGGCGCGGTGCAATAGTCCGATGTGCGGGTCGGCGCGCTGGATGACCTCGCCGTCGAGCTCGAGCAC
>CAYIRZ010000358.1:0-3253 GCA_964365845.1 uncultured Streptomycetaceae bacterium | reverse complement strand
GCCGCCTACGCCAGCCAGATACCGGTGCTGCTCAAGGGCCCGACCGGCTGCGGCAAAACACGCTTCATGGAATACATGGCATGGCGGTTGAAGCGCCCGCTCATCACCGTCTCCTGCCATGACGACCTTACCGCCTCCGATCTGGTCGGACGCTATCTCATCACCAACAACGAAACGGTGTGGGTCGACGGGCCGCTGGCGCGCGCGGTGCGCTGCGGCGGCATCTGCTACCTCGACGAAGTGGTCGAAGCGCGCAAGGACACCACCGTCGTCATTCACCCGCTCGCCGATGACCGCCGCATCCTGCCCATGGAAAAGCGCGGCGAACTGCTGCAGGCGCCCAAGGAATTCATCCTGACGATGTCGTACAACCCCGGCTATCAGAGCGTGCTGAAGGAACTGAAACAAAGCACCCGCCAGCGTTTCATCGCCATCGAGTTCAGTTATTCTGCCGCGGACCTGGAAAAAAAGATCGTCGCGACCGAAACCGGCGTTGATTCGGATACCATCGACAAGCTGATCAAGCTCGCGCACATGACGCGCAACCTCAAGGGTAACGGCCTCGACGAAGGCGCCTCGACACGGCTGCTGGTGCACGCCGCCAGACTCATGGCGCGCGGCATCGCCCCGCACACCGCCTGCAGCGGCGCGATTGCCGAAGCGCTCACCGACGATCCGGAAATGCTGCGGACGATCAATGAGCTCGCCTCCTCGTTATTCTGATCCCCGTCTGACAGCGATGGCCGCGGAGCCCTTGTCGGCGAACGCGCTCGAAGAACGACTCGACGAACTACTCGACCCGGTACTCTCGTCGCGACGCACTGCGACCAGGTTGGCCGGGACCATCGCTCCGCTCGCACGCGAGCCGCAGGATTTCATCCTGCACTGGGTGGCGGTCATCGCGCGCAGCAACCCGGAGATGGCCTATCAGTTCGCCGCTGCCGCGCCCCAGGCGCTGGCACGCCTTGATCTTGCGGCAGCCGAAGCGTGGATCATAGAAGCCATGGACACCTATGATCGCGATGGCCTCTACCGCGGCAGTGCCGTATTCAAGAATATTGTGGAATTCTCCGGGTTCTTGCACGCAAACGCTGCGGCCGTCTCGTTCGAAGACGTCGCCCGGGTATTGCAGCTTTTTATCTGCGGGCTCGCGGGACGGAGGTTCCGGCTGGACACCGCCGCCCATTCTTACACCGACACCGAAACCCTGTTCCTGCAGTCACGTATAGCCCTGTTCCCGACGCAGGAAGAAAATTTCCTTGTGTACAAGGCGATGGCAACGCTGCTGTGGGCGCAGGGACGTTTTGGCACGTTCAACGTCGACCTCGATGCGGTATGCAAGAATTACGCCGACCCCCAGCACGCGCTGGAACTGCTCAGCACGCTGGAAACCATCCGGCTCGAAGCCTGTATCGCGCGCACGCTGCCGGGACTCGCCCGTGAAATGCGGAAACTGAGCGACGGCCAGCCCGCTGACTCGCGGTGCATCCAGCTCACCACGCCGTCCGCGACCGTCAGCGACAGCATCGCCCTGCTCGGCCAGGTCTATGCCGACATGGCGCCGGCCCATTACAGTTATATGCCCGTGCTGCAACTGGAACAGGCGGCAACGGTACGCAAGGCGCGCATCGCGGAAGAAAAAGACGAGTTCCAGTCCGCGCTGGCTCAACTGATCGAAGAAAAAAACGGCAGCGGCGTAACGCAACCTCGGCTCGGAGAGCGATTTTCGCTTCAGGCCTCCGTCATTGGCGCCGGCTACGAACTCACGCTCGACGGCGAGCCGGTCACCCCGCCCGAGAATGTCAGCCGGCTCATGGATTCCATTCTGCAGGACCTGGGAGAAATCCCGGATGACTATCTGACGGCGGCAGGCGACGGTGAATACCGGCAGAACCAGCGCAGCGGCCAGGATCCGGCGGACGTATGGAAAGGCATCTACCACGAAGAAGGCGCATTCTTTTACAACGAGTGGGACTGCAAGCGCCACCACTACCGCAAGAACTGGTGTGTATTGAGGGAACTCGACGTGCATCCCGGCAATGCGGCTTTCATCGACGCTACGCTTGCCAAGTACGCACCGCAGGTAACGCAGCTGAAACGCACCTTCGAACTGCTACGCGGCGAGGACAAGCTGCTCAAGAAGCAGCCCTACGGCGACGACATCGATCTCGACGCGGTGATCGCCGCCTACGCCGACATGAAAAGCGGCATGGAGCTCTCCGACCGGCTGCTCGTCAAGCGCCACAAGGCGGAGCGTGATCTGGCCGTCATGTTCATGGTCGACATGAGCGGCTCGACCAAGGGTTGGATCAACGATGCCGAACGCGAAGCTCTGATCATGCTGTGTGAAGCGCTTGAAGTGCTGGGTGATCGCTACGCGATTTACGGCTTCTCGGGCACCACCCGCAAGCGTTGCGAGATCTTTCATGTCAAGCGCTTCGACGAGCCTTACAATGACGCGGTAAAAAGCCGCATCGCCGGCATCCAGCCGCAGGATTACACGCGCATGGGCGCGGCGATCCGCCACCTCACGACGTTGCTCAACCAGGTGGAAGCGCGCACCAAGCTTCTGATCGCGCTCTCCGACGGCAAGCCCGACGATTACAGCGACAATTACCGCGGCGAATACGGCATCGAGGACACGCGCCAGGCGCTGATCGAAACCCACCGCGCGGGCATCAAACCATTCTGCATCACCATCGACCGCGAGGCGCGCGACTACCTTCCCTACATGTACGGCCCGGTCAACTGGACGCTGGTGGATGATGTCACGCGGCTGCCGCTCAAAGTCGCCGACATCTACCGCAAGCTCGCAACCTGAAACGCCATCCGGCTCCCGGCAATTTGACATTCTTTTGACGTGAATCAATAAAAAGCCTCCGGTATTTTTCGAGAATCGTTGACGTGGCAAAAATAAAAATGGCATTATCACGATTGCGGGAAACCGGTAAAAAAAGGCGATCAACGCCAAGAGCGGTCTGCGCGTAAGCCAAGCCGTTCGATGAGGATTTGAAACCCGACTTATTCAGCCAGATGGAGGCCATAATGAAAAGGTTCTTGAGCTTACTTCCGATTCTTGCGTTTTGCGGCGTTTTTGCGCAGGACAGCGCCATCGCAGCCGAGCCCAATAAGATAAAAGTGGGTATCCTGCTCCCGCTCACCGGAACGTTTGCAGCGGTGGCTGAAACCCAACGGGACGGCGCGCTGCTGGCGGTGGATGTCATCAACAAAAGGGGCGGGCTCAACATGCCCG
>CAYIRZ010000357.1:0-3254 GCA_964365845.1 uncultured Streptomycetaceae bacterium | reverse complement strand
CGCTTGACAAACTGGGGCGTCCATCTATGGGTCCCCGCCTTCGCGGGGATGACTTAATCAGAGGTTCCCCAGGCCACTGCCGTTGCCTACTTCACCGAGCTCAGGGCCTGCTCGATTTTGTCGGAGGGGAGGTAGCCGCCGATTTGCTGGCCGTTGGTGAGATAGATGGCCGGGGTGCCACGCACGCCTAGGCGCTGCGCCAGTTCGATACTCTTGTCGATCGGCGTATCGCAGTTCTTCGCGCCGTTCGGCACCGTGCCCTTGGTCATGAGATCGTCCCACGCCTTGCCGCGGTCCTTGGCGCACCACACCGCCTTGGATTTTTCCACCGAGTCAGGCGGCGCGACGATCGGCAGCAGAAAGGTATAGATCGTGACATTGCTCAGCTTGACCAGTTCTTCCTGCAGCTTCTTGCAATACCCGCAATTCGGGTCTTCGAAAGTGTACAGCGTGCGCTTGCCGTTGCCCTTGACGCGCTTCACCGCCATATTGGTCGAGCTTGCCAGGGTGCTGGCAGTCAGCCGGTTATTGCGGTCCTCCGTCAGGTTGCGGTGCGGCTGTTCGCGCAAATCGAACAGGTTCCCGGTGAAAAGAAAGGTGACTTTTTCGTCGGTGTATACCATCTGGCCGCTGAAAATAACTTCATAAATGCCGGGAAAAGGCGTCTTGGAAACGGTTTCGACCGTCATCTTGGGAAATTTGGCCTGGAATCCCTGGCGCACGGCGGCTTCATCGGCACTGGCGGCCGGCACAAAAAACGCCGAGACGGTCAAAAAACAGATCACGAATACTCGTAACATGATGAATCCTTGAGTTTGAGTTAAAACGCGGCAGCAACTTACGCTACGGCCTGCCGCACCAGCATATTTTTCAATTGCGGCTGCCTGTTGACCAGCTTGAGTCCCAGATTTCGCGCCCCGGCTAACCAGACCGCATCGTTGTTGAAAAGTTTCTGCAGCGCATCGGTAGTGAACTGCAGCGCCGCAATGTCCTCTTTGCGCGCGCGCTCATAGCGCCGCAACAGCGCATAGTCGCCGCAATCGGCCTGAGCACCGCGGTCCAGCAATACCGCCGCGAGTTCGCGCGCATCGCGAAAGCCGAGATTGACGCCCTGCCCTGCCAGCGGGTGCACATTATGCGCGGCATCCCCCACCAGCGCAACGCGGGATTTAACAATATTATCAACGCGTTGTATTCGGAGCGGAAAAGCCGCCGGCGGCGTGATGAGGTGCAGCCCGCCCACTGCATGGTGGCTGGCAGAGGCGACCTCGCTGGCAAGCTCGCGGGCCGCCAGCGTCAGCAACATGCGCCCGTGCGGTTCGGCGGTCGACCACACCATGGACACACGGTTATCCGGCAGCGGCAGCAGAGCCAATATGCCTTCGCGACGGAACCATTGATAGGCCACGCCACGATGCGGCAGCTCCGCGGAAAAATTAGCCACTACGCCAAGCTGGCCGTAGTCGCGCGGCTTGATCCCGATACCGGCCTGCGCGCGCAGCCACGAGTCGGCGCCATCGGCGCCCACCATCAGCTTTGCCGTCAGTTCCGTGCGGTCTTCAAGCAGCAGCCGGGCGCAATCGTCACTCCAGTCGACCGTGGCGCAGCGCGCGGGGCAGAACAGGCGCACATGCGCGGAATGCCGCAAGCACTGCCACGCCGCATTCTGCAGCAAGCGGTTCTCGACAATAAAAGCCAGCTCGCGCAACCCTGCGTCATAAGCGCTGAAATCCAGACACGAATCGGCAGCGTCGCCGTAGATCCGCATTGCCTCGACCTGCATAACGCGTTCCTGCGGCACGCCTTGCCACGCGCCGCAGGACTCCAGAAACGCCGCGCTGCCGGGACTGATGGCGTAGACGCGACTGTCCCATGAATCGTCGGGGGGAATGGGTTTCGACGGCTGCGGTTCGACAATAGCAACGCTCAAGCCTGCGGGCTTGAGCGCCAGCGCCAGGCTGGCACCGACCAGGCCGCCGCCTACTATGATGACGTCGAACGATTGTGACATGCGCGGGACAGAATAAATTCTTACCCGCGCAGTTTAATCCGCCGGCGTCTGCTCTACAAACTTCTGACGATCAGGCGGCCTTGCGCAGCTGCACGCAGCCCTGGGCTTCCACCATCATCTTGTTGAGCAGCGAGGCCAGCGCATAAACCGCGTCGATGTGCGGCGTCGGCGTCCCGGTGATTTTGCCCAGTTCCACCACCGCGCCGACCAGCGGCTCGACCTCGATCGGGCGGCCGGCTTCGACGTCCTGCAGGGTCGAGGTCTTGTGCTTGCCGACCTTCTCCGCGCCGGCGATGCGTTTCTCGAGCGGCAGGCGAAACTGGATGCCGAGCTTGTTGGCGATGGCCTGCGCCTCGGTCATCATGTCCGCCGCCAGCTGGGCCGTGGGCCGGAACAGGCAGATGTCGACCAGCGTCGCATGCGTGAGCGCGCTGATGGGATTGAACGACAGGTTGCCCCATAGTTTCAACCAGATTTCGGCGCGGATATTGTCCAGAATCGGCGACTTGAAGCCGGCCTTGATGAGCACCTCGGAGATGCGTTGTGCGCGCTCGGTAGTGGCGCCATCGAGTTCACCGATCGGGAAGCGGTCGCCTTCGGTGTGGCGAATGACCCCGGGTGCCGCGATCTCGCCCGCCGGATAGACCACGCAGCCGATGATGCGGCCGGCATCGATATGCTCTGAAATCGTGCCGTTGGGATCGAGCGTCGTCAGCCTGCGCCCTTCGTGCGGGCCGCCGTGGCGCTGGAAGTACCACCAGGGCACGCCGTTTTGCACCGGCAGAATCACGGTATGTTCGGCGAGGAGCTGGGGAATCTGCGACGCCACCTGTTCGATGATATGCCCCTTGAGCGCGATGATCACCAGGTCGTGCTGGCCCGCTTCGGCGAAGCTGTCCGTGGCCTTGACGTTCTTCGCGACGTGCTCGGTGCCGTCGTGCATGATGAGCTTGATGCCGTTCTTCCGGATCGCCTCGAGATGCGCGCCCTTGTCGATCAGGGTGACTTCCTCGCCCGCAAGCGCCAGTTTCGCGCCCAGCATGCCGCCGATCGCGCCGGCGCCCACTACGCAGATTTTCATGATGATTGCTCCTGTAACGTGAAGGCTGAGGCGTACCGCTACTCGAACTTGTTGGCGAGCGTGCCGATGCCTTCGATAGTGATTTCTATGGTGCTGCCCGGTTTCATGGAACCCACGCCGACCGAGGTGCCGCAGCAGATCACGTCGCCGGGATAGAGCGTC
>CAYIRZ010000356.1:0-3261 GCA_964365845.1 uncultured Streptomycetaceae bacterium | reverse complement strand
TGGTGACCGAACGCTTCTGTTTTCGCGGCGACGCCACCTGGAACGCAGCCGATGCCGATCTGATCGGAACGACCGTGCATCACCTCGAAAAACTCGGATTCATCCACCGCCACGAGGCGCGTGACGGCATGGTGGTCAGAATTCCCGCGGCCTATCCGCTGTTCGAGGTGGGTTACCAGGAACGCAGCCAGATCCTCTGCGATTACCTGGAGCGGTTCGAGAACCTGCAGGTCGCGGGCCGCGGCGGGCTGTTCCGCTACTACAACATGGATCAGGCCATCTCGTCGGGACTCGCGGCGGCGGACGCGCTGCTGGGGCACTCCACGCGGATACCTGCTGCCGTCGCAATTGGGGGTGTGCCGTGAAATGCGCGCTGATCGTCCCGGCGTGGACTCCCGGGGAGCTGTTTCCCGCCAGCACGGCGGGCTCGCAGATCAACTACTGGCAGCCACTGGGCATGCTTTATATTGCCGCCTGCCTGCTGCGGGCCGGGCATCAGGTGAAGTTTTGCGATGGCGGCTTCATGAGCCACGCACAGATACTGCGTGAGGTCAGTGCATTCGGTGCGGATTTCGCCGGCATTTATGCCACGGCCTTTGGCTGGGACAAGGCTAAAAGTACAGCCGCGGACCTCAAGCGGCTCGACAAGAATATTTTCACCTGTATCGGCGGTCCCTACCCCATCGCCGCCCAGGAGCGCTGCTTCGTGGACGACGACGCGGCCATTGATGCGGTGGTCACGGGTGAGGGTGAACTCACTGTCTGCGAAATGCTGGAGCGGCTGGCGCTCGGCGCAAGCCTCGAAGACGTCGCAGGAGTGGTCTTCCGGCACAACGGCAAGATCATCAGCAACCCGCCACGGCCGCTGATCGAGGCTCTGGACAGCCTGCCTTTCCCGGCGCGCGAACTGCTGGGCGACGCGGCGCGCTACATCCCGCCGCCAGGAACCTATCGCAGGAAACCAGTTGCGACGCTCATCACCTCGCGCGGCTGCAGCCGGCGCTGCCTCTTCTGCTTCCAGATCGACAAGGAGCGCAAAAGCGGCGTCCGCGGCGTGCGCTACCGCGGCATCGAAAACGTCCTGCAGGAGATCGAGCTTCTCCTTGCACAAGGTTACCAGGAGATCAAATTCCTGGACGATACGCTTGCCTCCGACTACGCTCGCGCCATGGAACTGGCGCGGCAGATCAAGGCGCGCGGGCTGCGCTTTGCCTGGTTCGCCTCAGCCTGCGCGAATCAGGTGGACCTGCCCCTGCTGCAGGCATTCCGGGAAGCGGGCTGCTGGGCGATTCTCATCGGCGCAGAAAGCGGCGTGCAGAAGAACCTCAACACGCTGCGCAAAGCGACAACGCTGGATCAGGTCCGTAGGGCGGTGCGCGCGGCCAAGGCAGCCGGCCTCCAGGTGAGCACGCCCTTCGTCTTCGGCATCCCGGGCGAGAGCTTTGAAGAGGGCCTCAAAACCATCGAGTTCGCCATCGAACTCAGTCCCGATCTGGCCAATTTCCACGCACTGACGCCTTTTCCCGGGACCGATCTCCACGCGCATCACGCCAGGTTCGGCACGATCTCCCACGATCTCACCGACTGCACTTACCAGAGCGCAGCTTTCGTGCCTTACACCATGACGCGCGAACAGATCCAGCAGCTGCGTCAGATCGCGTTCCGCCGATTCTATTCGCGGCCTTCGTTTCTCGTTAAAAAGTTTCTCGCCATGCGCAACCTCGACGACTGCCGCGCCGCGTTCAGGGGCATGAGCAGCCTGTTCTGGCTGTGGGCGAAGCAAGGCGTGTTTCAGCGCCGGGCGCAGGCGAGGGGCAGGTCACTGGATATGCGTAGCTAGATGCATTATAACTGCAGGTATTCCTTCAGCAGGGCCGGGTACTGCCGCGGGTTGAACAGGATATTGGTCATGAAATAGCACTCATGCGTGCAGTGGCAGCGGTTGTCCTGGATGGAGCGCATCACCGCCTGGGCCGGATCGTTACGCATGACCCGCCGCAAATCATAGTCGAAATTCCGCACGTTGCCGAAGCTCTCCGTCAGTGTCTCGCAAGGATAAACCCCACCCGTCTCCGTCAGCACCAGGTTCAGCCGCCCGGCGTAACAGGGCGTGAGCCGCGTTTGCTCCAGGGCGGTCCGGTAAATCATCCGGCGCTGGAGAATATCCTGCGCCGCTTTCAGGCGCGCGCCCTTGAAGCGGTAAATGCTCGATGTCCGGTGCTTTAGATTTTTCTCCAGCTTTTCCATCGCGCGGCGGTATTTCGCGTAATCGACGCCCTTGTAGTGCGCGTGCGAAAGATTGCCCCGCACCAGCGAGACGGTGTGCGTTCTGATGTGCTCGAGCCCCTGCACGAAATCGATGATTTCATCCATGCGATCCTGGTTTTCCGAACAAAACACCGTGTTGATGCCGAGATCGAAGTTCGGGTACTCAGCGAGCAGTTCCGCGAGCAGCCGATAGCTGTGCATCACCTTGTCGAAACCACCGGGCGTCTGGCGCAGCGCATCATGGGCCTCGCCCAGGCCATCGAGCGAGAGCTTGACGACCACCACGCTGTGAGGACAGTGTTGCAGGATCTGTTCGGTAGAGTCCCGGATCAATTCCGGCAACAGGCCATTGGTGGAATAGAGCATGATGGCAGGCCGGTTTCGCGCATGAAAGATCCGGCTGATTTCGACCAGGTCCTTGCGCAGATAGGCTTCTCCGCCCGAAAAGGCGAGCCACAGCAGACTTCCCAGAGAGCGCGAGATCTTCCCGATCTCGTCCAGCGAGAGCTCCCCCACGCCGTCTTCGGGATGATCCGTGCTCTGCAGATAAAAACAGAAAGGGCAGCGGGCATTGCATTTGCGGGTGACAAAGAAAGTGAGCTGGATCGGCCTGCGCTTCCAGAGAATCGAGCCGGCGTGGCGCAGCAGCGAGAACATCAGTGGCGCCACCCCGGTTTAGCGAACGCTCCCAGATACTTCATCACGCCGACACCGGCGCCCGTTCCAACCGCCAGGGGATAGAGCAACAGGTAGTACGCGGCTGCGCCCAGCGCAAACCCCATTCCGCCGGCGTCATAAAACGCCCGCAACAGCCCCCAGTTCCCGTACAGATTGAGCACGATCGCGGCGGCGAGCGCGGACAGAAACAGCACGCTGCCGGTCGCGAAGAACAGCAGCAGGAGCACCAGGCCGAGGAAATAAACTGCCCCATTCAGCTTCAGGCCCAACGACGCCGTGCCGGAATCCGCCAGCAGGTCGCCGTTGCCGATCGAG
>CAYIRZ010000355.1:0-3284 GCA_964365845.1 uncultured Streptomycetaceae bacterium | reverse complement strand
CCGGCGCAGGGGCCGATCCCGCCCGGTATTTTCGGCCATCGCGACGGCAGGGAAGGCATCAATCCCTATGTCTACGACTGGGCCGAGGGCGCCCCCCGCCGCAAGTCGATCGAAGACGCGAGAAAACTGCTGGCCGAGGCGGGCTATCCCAACGGCCGCGAGGCCACAACCGGCCAGCCGCTGCTCGTCAATCTCGATACCACGGCCACGGGGGTGGGCAGCAAATCGACGCTGGACTGGTACACCAAGCAGTTCGAAAAGCTCGGCGTGCAGCTGGTGGTGCGCGCCACCGATTACAACCGCTTCCAGGACAAGCTGCGCAAGGGCAATGTGCAGCTTTATTTCCTGGGCTGGAACGCCGATTATCCCGACCCGGAAAACTTCCTGTTCCTGCTGCACGGCGCGCAAAGCAAGGTCAGGACCGGGGGCGAGAACGCATCGAACTACGACAATCCCGAGTTCGACCGGCTGTTCGAAAGAATGAAAAACATGTACAACAGCCCCGAGCGGCAGGCGCTTATCGAGCGCATGGTCGAAATCGCGCGCCATGACGCGCCTTGGGTATGGAGCTTCTTCCCCAAGGACTATACGCTGCATCACGCCTGGGTTTACAACCGCAAGCCCAACCAGATGGCGAACAACGGGCTCAAGTACCAGCGCATCGACCCGCTGTTGCGCGAAAAGATGCGGCGCGAATGGAACCAGCCGGTGGTGTGGCCGGCGGTGCTGATCTTGCTCGTGCTGGCGGCGAGCATCGTGCCGGCGATCGTGGTGTTCCGCCGCCGTGAGCGCCGGACCGCAACGCTTGCGCCGGAGACGGCACGTTAAGGAATGGACAGGAATGGTCTCTTACATCCTCCGGCGCCTGCTCTATGCCATTCCCATCCTGATCGGCGTCAACGTCATCACTTTTGCGCTGTTCTTCATCGTCAACACGCCGGACGACATGGCGCGGGCGCATCTGGGCGCGAAGCGCGTCACGCCCGAGGCGATCGTCAAATGGAAGCAGGAACGCGGCTACGACAAGCCGTTGCTGTTCAACCTGGATGCCAGATGCGAGAAGGATCTGATTGATTTGAGGCCGGTCGGGTTGAATATTTCGTTCTTTCGAGCCTGTCATGAAAAAATCGAGCAATCGATTTTTTATGAGAAATCGGTCAGGCTGTTCGTATTCGACTTCGGCCGTTCCGACCAGGGGCGCGACATCGGCTACGACATCCGCACGCGCATGTGGGCGAGCCTGGCGATCGCGCTGCCGGTGTTCCTGCTGGGGCTTGTCGCCTACATCACCTTCGCGCTGCTGATGGCGTTTTTCCGCGCCACCTATGTCGATTTCTGGGGCGTGGTGCTGTGCGTGGCGATGATGTCGATCTCGGGGCTGTTCTATATCATCGGCGGCCAGTTTCTCGTCGGCAAGTTGTGGAACCTGGTGCCGATCTCGGGTTATGACATCGGGCTCGATGCCTTCAAATTCCTGCTGCTGCCGATATTGATCGGGGTCATCGGCGGCATTGGCTCCAATGCGCGCTGGTACCGCACCATATTCCTCGAGGAGATCAACCGGGACTACGTGCGCACCGCGCGGGCCAAGGGCCTGTCGGAGATGCGCGTGCTGTTCCGGCATGTGCTGCAGAACGCATTGATCCCGATCCTGACCGGCGTGGTGGCGGTGATCCCGCTGCTGTTCATGGGCAGCCTGATCACCGAGGCATTTTTCGGCATCCCGGGGCTGGGCAGCTACACCATAGACGCCATTCAATCGCAGGATTTCGCGGTGGTGCGCGCCATGGTGTTCCTGGGTTCGGTGCTCTACATCATCGGCCTCATCCTGACCGATATTTCCTACACGCTGGTCGATCCGCGGGTCAGATTGGAATAATGCCGTTTAAGCCCGTCATCCTCTGGACCGATGCGCTGGTGTTCGTGCTGGTGGCGGCGGCGTTGCTGTTTGCCTGGTACGTGCGCCGGCACGACCACCTGCTGGCGCCGTGGCGGCGCGTGGCGCGCAGCGCAAGCGGCATGCCGGCCCTGACGGTGCTGATCTTTTTTATTGTTGCCGGCCTGCTCGATTCATTGCACTACCGGCCCGCGCTGTCCGACACGGGGGGCAAGCAGGTTTATGCCGTCGAATTGCTGAGCGCGCTGGATGCCGTGGTGGGGTCGCTGCGCACCGAGAAGGAGAAGACCTATTCGGCGCCGCTGGCCACTCACCTTTACGCCAAGGAAACAATGGAGCTGCCCGGCGGCAGGCAGGTGCGCGACTATCCCCGGCTCAAGTTCGGCGGCGCGCATCTCGAGGATCCCGAGGCCGATCGGGCGGCGGACATCGCCCGGCGCACGCTCTACGGCGCGGCCGCCGGCGCGATCGTGTGGCTGATGGTAGCGACGCTGTTGTGCGCGCTGATTGCGAGCCGCGGCGGGACTCATATCGACGCGGCATGGCATGCGATCTGGCGCGGGGAGACCGAAGTGCCGTGGCGCGCGGTACTGATCACGCTGGGACTCGTTCTGCTCGTCTTCGGGCCGGTCGCCACGCTGGCCGCCAAGTACCACGTGCTGGGCACCGACAAGGTCGGGCAGGATGTGTTCTATCAGGCGCTGAAAAGCATACGCACCGGTCTCGTGATCGGCACCTTGACGACCCTGGTGATGCTGCCGTTTGCGCTGTTGCTCGGCATCATGGCGGGCTATTTCCGCGGCTGGGTCGATGACGTAATCCAGTACCTCTACACCACGCTGTCTTCGATTCCCGGCGTGCTGCTGATCGCCGCGGCGGTGCTGATGATGCAGGTCCATATCGAGACCCATCCCGAGATGTTCGAGACGGTGACGGCACGAGCCGATCTCAGGTTATTGTTTTTATGCATTATTCTTGGGATCACCAGCTGGACCGGGCTGTGCCGGCTGCTGCGCGGCGAGGCGCTGAAACTGCGGGAAATGGAATACATCCAGGCGGCGCATGCCTTCGGCGTTTCCCATTGGCGCGTGATCACGCGCCACATCCTGCCCAACGTCATGCACATCGTGATGATCGCCATCGTGATGGATTTCAGCGGGCTGGTGCTGGCGGAGGCGGTGCTGTCCTATATCGGCGTCGGCGTCGATCCGTCGACCATCAGCTTCGGCACCATGATCAACAACGCGCGGCTGGAAATGGCGCGTGACCCCATGGTGTGGTGGTCGCTTGCCGCCGCCTTCTGCTTCATGCTGGTGCTGGTGCTTTCCGCCAACCTGCTTGCCGACGCGGTACGCGACGCCTTCGACCCGCGCGTGCGCGTGGCGAG
>CAYIRZ010000354.1:0-3294 GCA_964365845.1 uncultured Streptomycetaceae bacterium | reverse complement strand
CGGGACGGCTTTTATTATTTCGGCGGCCGCACCGACGACATGTTCGTGTGCGGCGGCGAGAACATCTTTCCGATCGAAGTCGAATCGCTGCTCGAGCGGCACCCGGCGGTGCATCAGGCCTATGTGATGCCGTTCGAGCATGAATTGAAAGGCCAGGTGCCGTACGCCTTCGTGGTGCTGCGTGAAGGCGCCGAGGTCTCCGAAGACGATATCAGGCAGTTCGCGCTCGCCAACGGCCCGGCTTACCAGCATCCGCGGCGCGTATTCTTTCTCGAACAGTTGCCGCTTGCCGGAACCAACAAGATCGACCAGCAACGACTGCGGCAATGGGTCGCCGAAGAAATCGCGGGCCGCGATTTCTTAAAAATAAACCGTCGATGAAAAATCCCGTGAACCCACTCCATTTGAAGGGGCAATGAATGAATGAAGAAAAAGTGACCGTGGAAAAACTGCAGCAGCTGATCACGCGCGGGCCGTTCAACCAATGGCTCAACTTCAGCGTGCTGAAAGCGGACGATGCCGGCATCGAGATCAAGGCAACGTGGCGCGAAGAATGGGTGGTCAATCCCGACCGGCGCTATACCCATGGCGGCATACTCGCCGCGATCATCGACGTGGCGGCCGACTACGCCATCGCCGCCCAGCTGGGACGGCCGGTGCCGACCATCGACATCCGCGTCGATTACCACAAGGCCGCCATGCCCGGCGACCTGACAGCGAAAGCACGGGTGGTGCGGATGGGCAGCCAGTATTCGACGGCTGAAGCCAGTATCTACGACAAAGACGGCGCGCTGATCGCGAGCGGCCGCGGCACCTACTTCACCGCGCCACTGAAATGAAACGCGTGAGGCGTAAGGGGTTAGGGCGTAAAGCCGTAGGGCGGGAATCCCTTCCCGCCGGGTCGTCGGCAAAGGATTGCCGACCTACAACTTAACACTGCAATAAACCATGCCGACCGTACTCGAAGACAAGATCCACGTCCGCACGCCGCCGCGCCAGTGGCGTCTCGACCTCATAGTCCAGCGCGTGGCGCTGGTCGCGATGATCGTCGGTGTCTGGTGGCTGGCTTCACTCAGCGTGCCCCACTATGTCCTGCCGGGCCCGGCGCGGGTGTGGGACAGCCTCAAATTCCTTGCCGGCAACGGCGAGCTGTGGTCCAACCTCGGCATCACGCTCGGGCGCGTCGGCGCCGGCTTCGTGCTGGCCACCGCCATCGGCCTGCCGCTCGGCATTCTGCTCGGCGCCAATAAGCGGCTCGGCGAGTTCTTCGAGCCGATTATTCCGGTGATGAACACCGTGTCCTCCGCGATCTGGGCGATATTCGCGATCATCTGGTTCGGCATCTCCAACGCGACCACCATATTCGTGGTGTTCATGACGGCGATGCCGCTCATCATCACCAATGTCTGGCAGGGCACGCGCACCGTCAATGCCGATTTCATCGAGCTGGCACGCACGCTGCGCATGCCGAACCGCAAAATCATGGTGAAGATCTACCTGCCGACGATCCTGCCCTATTTCTTTTCCGGCGCGCGGCTCGCCTTCGGCTTCGGCTGGCGCGTCTCGCTCGTCGCCGAAACCCTTGGTTCTTCGAGCGGTGTAGGATATCGCCTGCGCCAGGCTGCCGACCTGATCCAGACCGACCAGGTCTTTGCCTGGACCCTGACGCTGGTCGTGATGATGGCGACGCTCGAAATGGGCGCGCTGAGACCGCTGGAAAACTATCTGTTCCGTTGGAAAAAAGAAGCGGAGGACCAATGACTGAAAAAAGAAAATCCCGTTCTGCCATACCCGGAAAGCGGCTGATCGTCGCCATCACCGGCGCCACCGGCTCGATCTACGGCCTGCGCATCCTGGAAACGCTGCGCGCCCTGGGCGGCTGGGAAACCCATCTCATCGTGTCCGACGCCGGCGTGCTCAACGCCTGGCAGGAGTACGGCCTCACGCGCAAGGCCATGGCAAAACTCGCCGACGTCACCCACAGTGTGCGCGACGTCGGCGCGGCAATCTCAAGCGGCTCGTTCATCACCGAGGGCATGGTGATCGCGCCGTGCTCGATGAAGACGCTGGCTGCCGTCGCCCACGGTTTTTCCGACAACCTGGTGAGCCGGGCCGCCGACGTGATCCTCAAGGAACGCCGCCGGCTGGTGCTCATGACACGCGAAGCGCCGCTCAATCTTGCGCATCTGCGGAACATGGCCGCGGTCACGGAAATGGGCGGCATCATTTTCCCGCCGGTGCCGGCGTTCTACAGCCACGCCAAAACCATAGACGATCTCGTCAATCACACGGTAGGCCGGGTGCTCGACCTGTTCGGCGTCGAGCACCAGAAGATCGTGCGCTGGCAGGGCATGCGCAGCGAACCAGCGAAGGACTAAGGACACTCCATGCACGATAAAGAAAACTTTCGCGGCTTCCTCGACCGCCTGCGCCAGGCAAAAGAACTCGTGGACATCAGGCAGCCGGTCGACATCCGCTACCTCGCCACTCTCGTCGATCAGTCGAGCAAAGCGCTGCTGTTCCACAAGGTGATCGGCTACGATATGCCGGTGGTTTCCGGCATCATTCGCACGCGCGAACGCGCGATCATGTCGATGGGCTGCCAGACCTATCCGGAAATCGAGCAGAAACTGCAGCGCGGCATCGATCACCCGATACCACCGAAGTACGTTGAAACCGCGCCCCACAAGCAGGTCATCCAGGTCGGTGACGCCGTCGATCTCTACAGCCTGCCCATCCCAATGTCTTCGATCTACGACGGCGGCCCCATGATCACGGCCGGCGTCACCATCGCGAGAGATCCTGAATATGGGATAAATTCAGGTATTTACCGCTTCATGGTGAAGGAGAGAAACCTCACCGGCATCGACATCGTGACGCCCAACAACATGCGGCTGTTCGCGCAACGCGCCTTCGAGGCCGGGTGCCCCTGCCCGATCTCGATTTCCATCGGCACCCATCCGTTCGAGATCATGGGCTCGGGTTTTCGCGCGCCGCTCGGCGTCGACGAAATGGCGGTGGCGGGCGGCATCCGCGGCACCGCGGTGGAACTGGCGATGTGCGAAACCATCGACCTGCCCTGCCTGGCCGACGCCGAGATCGTGCTGGAGGCCGAGATCCTGCCCACCGGCTGGACCCAGCCCGAAGGACGTTTCGGCGAGTTCACGCGCCTGATGGGCGGGCTGCACTGGAATCCGCTGGTCAGGGTGAAGGCCGTCACCATGCGACGCGACGCGCTGTACTACGCGCTGCACATGCCGTGGGAAAACACCTGGCTCGCGGCGCCGACCCGCT
>CAYIRZ010000353.1:0-3338 GCA_964365845.1 uncultured Streptomycetaceae bacterium | reverse complement strand
CTTTGATCCCGGCCTGCCTCGAGAAATTGTCGGTCACGTCCTGGAGCGCCGGTATCAATCCGCGCGGATCCATGCGATGGCGAAACTGGGTCAGCAGTTCGCGCAACCGTGAGTAGGCCGATTCCATGGCGTCATCCACCTCGCCCAGATATTTTCTGGCAAGGGGGTTATCACCGGTTTGTATGGCTTCATTGAGGAACGCCAGCCGCATTTTCATATAGGCCAGCGTTTGCGCGAGCGAGTCATGGATTTCATTGGCCAGCATCTGGCGTTCGCTCATCAGCGTGATGCGGATGTTTTCACGCGTCAGACGGGCATTTTCGAGCGCCATGCCGAGGTGCTCGCTGATCGAGCTGAACAGCAGCGCGACGTCTTCCGGCACCGGATCATCGCCGGACAGGAACAGGTTGTACACCCCCATGATCCTGCCTTTGTTGCGCAACGGGATGGCGATGACGCGTTTGCAGATATCGCCGAAATACGCGAGCGCGGTATTTTCGCGGCACACCGAGGTTTCCGCGGATTCGATCGTTTGGGTGTGTGCTGCTTTGCCGCAGATGCCGCATTCGAGCGGCACGTATTGCTCGCGCTCGATCACTTCCTGCGGCAGGCCGACGGCGCCGACCAGCCGCAGGTGGAAGCCGTCGGGGGTCGCCACCCGCACCGCGCCGCCAATGGCGCCGGCAAGCTTGACCATGGTGCTGAGAAATCGCTCGAGCAAGTCCTCCAGATCACTGTCGGTGCTCAGGCTGGTCGTGATCTCGGACAGGGCGCGCAGGGCCGGAATCTTGTAACCGCCGTGCACGCGCGCGGCTGTATCGGCATCCGTCAAATTGTCGTCACGTTCCATGTGCACCAACCAAGAGCCCCATTTCTGCGCTTAGCGTTCCCCCGGACCGGCTTGCGATCCATGCATAGCGATCATACACAATATTACAGGTGCCAAGTCCACGGATTTCCTCTATATTAAAGTCACAACTCCAACAGGGGGGCAGGATGGACGGCATGTTAAGCGTGGTGTCCTATGGCATCGGCACGGTTCTTGGTTTTGTGCTGGTTGGTGCATTGATCGTACTCGTCATCCACGACGTTACCCAGAAAAAACATACTGTCCTGCGCAATTTTCCGGTTATTGGCCGGATGCGTTTCTTTTTCGAAAACCTTGGCGAATATTTCCGCCAGTATTTCTTTGCCGGCGACCGCGCCGAGATGCCATTCAACCGCGCCACGCGCGGCTGGGTCTACAAGGAAGCCAAGAATGAAGGCGGCATTATCGGCTTCGGGTCCACCAACGACCTGCGCGAACCGGGATCGATCATTTTCGTGAACCATCCCTTTCCGGTGCTGGAGGAGGAACGCTTGCCGACGCCGTCGCTATTGATCGGAGAAGGCTATTGCCTGAATCCATTTGAAGCGCATTCCATCGTCAACATCAGCGGCATGAGTTTCGGCGCAATTTCGGCGCCGGCAGTGCGCGCGCTGTCGCGCGGCGCGGCCCGCGCCGGATGCTGGATGGATACCGGCGAAGGCGGGCTGTCACCGTACCATCTCGAGGGCGGTTGCGACGTCATCATGCAGATCGGCACGGCCAAGTATGGCATTCGCAACCATGATGGCAGTTTCTCACCGGAAAAAGCGAAAGAGTTGGCGCGCTCGGTCAAAGCGTTCGAAATCAAGCTCTCTCAGGGCGCCAAACCCGGCAAGGGCGGCGTGTTGCCGGGCGCCAAGGTGACCAGGGAAATCTCGCGTATCCGCGGCATTCCGGCAGGGCAGGATTCGATCAGCCCCAATCGCCATCACGACATCGCCAACGTCGATCAACTGCTCGACACGATAGCCTACATCCGCGACCTCACGGGGCGTCCGGTCGGTATCAAAACCGCGATCGGCGGCTGGGACTTCGTCAATGAACTGTGCGACGCGGTGCTGCGGCGGGGCAGGGAATATGCGCCGGATTTTCTTGCCATCGACGGTGGCGAGGGCGGCAGCGGCGCGGCGCCGCAGACGCTGATGGACCACATGGCATTGCCGATCGCGGAAGCATTGCCGCGCGTTGTCGATTCCCTGCTGCAGTCGGACTTGAAGAGTCGCATCCGCGTCCTCGCTGCTGGAAAACTCGTGACCTCGGCGCGGGCGGCATGGGCGCTGTGCGTCGGGGCGGATTTCGTCAACACCGCGCGCGGTTTCATGTTTGCGCTGGGCTGCATCCAGGCGCTCCGATGCCATACCAACACCTGCCCCACCGGGGTCACCACTCACAACAAGCGCCTGCAACGCGGCCTGGCGGTCGAGGAGAAATATCTGCGCGTGGCCAATTACTGCCAGAACATGAACAAGGAAATCGACATGATCGCGCATTCCTGCGGCTGCCGTCACGCCCGCGAACTGAAACGCGAGCACGTGCGCATCGTGCAATCGGCGAACCAGAGCATTGCGCTCAACATGCTGTATCCCTATCCGACGCCGGGTGTGCGCCCGGCAGGGAAGGCCGTCGCGCCGATTAGGAGTTTGTCGGGGCTAAGTCCGACAAACTCCTAGGCTCACTTCTTGGTCGCGAGCTCCTCGACCTTTTTCTCAAGCGCATCCAGCCGCCTGAGCGCGGCGTTTGCCTTCACGAAGTCGTAGTAGCTGACATTGCCGGCCGGCAGATCGACTTGCGAGCCCCAGACGATCCACGAGTCGTCGTAGTTGCGGACCTTCTGATATCCCATTTCCCGCAGCACGGCGTAGGTCTGGGTGGAGCGCGTGCCGGTCTGACAATAGGCCACCACCTCCTTCTTGGGATCCACTCCCTTGTAGAGTTCCTTGATCCCCGCCGCGTCCTTCAAGGCCATGCCCTCGCGGTCCTGGACTTTTTTCTCTGCCAGTTTCTTCGCCGCTTCGGGGTCCTGCCAGGCATATTCATACGGGATGTTGACGTGACTGGCGGCCGGAATATACCCGCCGCGCACGGCCCGGATGTCTTCTCCCTCATACTCTTTCACGGTCCGCGAATCGATGAACTGGACTTCCTTGTTCTTCAGGTTTTTCTTGACGAAGTCCGTCGTGGCCAGGCGGTCCGTCTGCACCTTGGCGGTGAACTGCGCCGCCGGGAGCTTGCGCGTCTCGTTTGTCAGCGGGTGCTTGGCTTTCATCCAGTCATCGATACCACCATGATAAACCTTGGCCTTTCCCGCGCCGAGATATTCCAGTATCCAGAACACCACGTCGGGGCTGGTGTCGCCCTTGGTCCCATACACGATGATCTCGTTCTCGCGTGTCAGCCCGGCCTCACCCAGGATCTTCTCCAGCTTCTTCACCGGCAGAACGCGCGCATCCACGTCCCGCAGGATCACGGC
>CAYIRZ010000352.1:0-3342 GCA_964365845.1 uncultured Streptomycetaceae bacterium | reverse complement strand
CACCTGATCGACATCATCGAGCCGCACGAGAGCTATTCCGCGGCGCGCTTCCGCGACGATGCGTTGACGCTGATGCGCGAAATCACCGAGCGCGGCCGCATCCCGCTGCTGGTGGGCGGCACCATGCTTTATTTCCGGGCGCTGGTCGAAGGCTTGAGCGACCTGCCCGAAGCCGATCCCGCCATCCGGCTCATCATCGACACCATGGCGGAAACGTCGGGCTGGCCGGCGCTACACGTGGAACTCTCCCGGGTCGATCCGGAAACCGCGGCGCGCTTGCAGCCCAACGATGCCCAGCGCATCCAGCGCGCGCTGGAGGTTTACTACATCACCAACAAGCCGCTGTCGGATTTCCACAAGAAACCGAAATACGTCTACTTCCCGTACACGCCGCTCAAGATCGCGCTGTTGCCGGGCAAACGCGAGGTATTGCACGAGCGCATTGCGCAGCGCTTCGAAGACATGCTGGAACTGGGGCTGATCGGCGAACTGCGGACATTGCGCGAACAATATGCGCTCGAACCCACCATGCCGTCGATGCGCTGCGTGGGCTACCGCCAGGTGTGGCAATACCTCGACGGGGAATTCGGACTCGCGGCCCTGCGCGAAAAAGGCGTGGCCGCGACGCGCCAGCTCGCGAAACGCCAGCTTACCTGGCTGCGCTCGATGCAGGACGTGAATGAATTCGATTGCCTGGCCGAGGACGTCGCCGGGCAGGTTGTGGATTTTCTGCAGCGCGAAATAAAACAATAAGCTATTGTTTTATTTATACATTTTAATTTAAGGAGCTTGTTGGACTCAAGTCCGGCAAGCTCCTGGGAGAACGAAAATGTTCGTGACGTTTAACAGCGAGGCCGGAAGCAGCGTGACCATGTTCGGCGACGTGGCGATCGATCTCCTGAAAATGATGGGCCATAGCGGCACCGTACCCAGCGCCGTGCTGGCTGACGACGTTCCCGCGGCACTGGCCCGGCTGCAACAAGCACTTGCCGCAGCCGAGCCCGCAGGAAAAGCCAGCCAGGACAAGCAATCGGAAGACGCGGACGCGCCGCCGCCCATAAAACTCGGGCAGCGCGCCTTTCCGCTGATCCAGCTTCTCACTGCCGCGGCCCAGAAGCACTGTGATGTCATGTGGGAAAAAGGCAAGCGCCTGGTGTGACCATTCAGGAATTTGTCGGATTTGGGTTCGACAAATTCCTAACGCAAATAATCCCGCTGCCATTGCTTGTAGTTCTCGCCCTTCACCAGGCGCTCCATCTCCTGCGGCGAAGCAATTTTCGACTTGAGATCGGCGGGAGTCCCCCCGTTGAAAAGATGGGTATAAGTTTCGTGCAGCGCCTTGACTGCGGCGGCGATAGGCTGGTGACCCTGCAGCAGGATGCGGGCGCCGCATGCGGCAAGATCCTCGCGCTTAAGCGAAGCCGGCGCCGAGCCGACGATGACGGGAAGCTTCACGGCGTCGTGCACCGCCCTGACCTGGTCGATTGATTCCACGCCGATGATGAATATCGCATCGACGCCGGTGGCGGCATAGGCCTTGACGCGCGCGACAGTGCGTTCGGTATCCTCCACCTTCAGCGCCGCGGTGCGGCCGGCAATGATGAGCGAGGGATCGCGGCGCGCCGCGACCGCGGCCTTGAGCTTGCCCACCATTTCTCCGACCGATATCAGTTCGTCGGTGCCTTCGGGCTGCCCGAAGCGCAGCGGCAAGGCCGTGTCCTCGATACTCAGGGCCGACACGCCCGCGTGCTCGAGTTCTTCGATGGTGCGCATCACGTTGAGCGCATTGCCGTAACCGTGGTCGGCGTCGACGATCAGACTCAATTTGCTGGCGCGCATGATGCGCCGGATCTGCTCCGCGAATTCGGTCAGCGTCAGCACGATCAGGTCGGGCGCGGCCAGCGTCGTATTCGACGCCACCGAGCCCGCCAGCATGCCGATTTCATAGCCGGCGGCCTCCGCCACGCGCGCCGACAGCGGGTCGAACACGCTCGCCGGCGACAAACACTTAGCCCCGGCCAGTATGGCACGGAGCCGCTTACGCTGTTCGCTGTGATTCATGATGCCTTACCCTCTCCCTTGATTGTTTACCATCATTGTTCTTACCCGTGTAATACAGCCAATATCCGCCTACTCTATCATGCGCGGGGAATCTCCCGCCGCATTTGCCCGAGGGATTGGCACGCCGGTGGTCACGTTGCCGGCATGGCCTCCAGCTGTTTGGCCGAGTCCGATAACCCCTTCAAGATGGTGTCGAGCACATGCCGCAGAAAACCCTCGGGTAAGCATGTCGCGCAAGTGCGATCGTGCGCGCCGCGCTTACTTGATCAGAGTCACCGGGACCTCGACCAGATGGATAACCTTGGTGGCGACCGAACCGATCATCAAGTTGGCTACCGGACCCAGGCCACGGGTTCCCATGATGATTGCGGCGCACTGCGTTTCATGGACATGCCGCGCAATTTCGTTGGCCGGTGAGCCGACGCGGGTGCGTACCTGGTATTGAACTTCTTCGGCGTCGAGAATCTGCCTGGCCGGTTGCAGAATGATATCGGCCTCGCCGGCTTGCCAATGCGCGATTTCCTGCTCGGACAAGGCGGCGTACACCTTCTGCGGCAAAGGATCCTGCACATTCAGCAATTCCAGGTGCACATCGGAGAGCTCTTTCGCCAGAGATGCCGCATATCGCACCGCCCGTAATGCATTGTCCGAACCGTCGCAGGGGATCAGGATTGTTCGCATGCCGGTTTCCTTCAGAAAGCGTTGATCGGCGGCACTCGATATAGCGGTTGAACCCGCGCCGCATGGCATCCGCCAAGGTTTCCGCCTTTGCGTCTCGCGCCTTGGCCTTTAATTCCTTTAGTTTTGTATCCCACTCCTTGATCTGAGCTTCGAGTTTTTGCTGGAAGACGGCTTAGGTTTACCGGACACGTCGAAACATTTTATGCAGCCACTCTTGCTCGTCCGGGTCGGCCTTGGCCTGCTTTGTGTCAGGCACCTCCTGTTCAGAGGCGGCGCAGCGCCCGGTGATCTGTTCGATTTTGATACGGTAGAAAACGGGAACCGTCGCCGGCGCGCCACCAGGCATTTTTTTCGCGCCCCCGTGCTCCCACCACATCGCTCTGCGTTGCAATAGATTGAAGGCGAACGTGCGTTCGCTCCGAAATTCGGGCGTATCGCAAAGCTCTTCGTAGCGGCCGAAGACGACAACCGTAGCCCATAGTTCACGCCTCATCTGGTCGGCTTCGACGCATACTAATGGGTTAGCGCGCATCCAGTCGATCTTTTGTCCAAGCACGGAAAAACTATAAAGCCAGTTATCCTGGTAGGAGAAATAGATGG
>CAYIRZ010000351.1:0-3358 GCA_964365845.1 uncultured Streptomycetaceae bacterium | reverse complement strand
CTAGTGAAGGGTGAGGCGTGAGGGGGGAACCCCGTCACGGAATGCACCTCACGCCTAACGCCTTACACCTCACGTTTTTTAACCAGAGGAAAACCATGAAGATCTACTATGACAAAGACGCAGACTTATCCCTGATCAAACGCAAACACGTGGCTATCATCGGCTACGGCTCGCAAGGCCATGCTCACGCCAACAACCTCAAGGATTCGGGTGTGAAAGTGACCGTCGGATTGCGCAAGGGCGGAACTTCCTGGGGCAAAGCCAAGAACGCCGGCATTACAGTGAAGGAAGTGGGCGAGGCGGTCAAGGGCGCCGATCTGGTGATGATTCTGCTGCCGGACGAGCACCATGCCGACGTCTATCGCGACGAGATCGAACCCAACATCAAGAAGGGGGTGACACTGGCTTTCGCCCACGGCTTCAACATCCATTTCAAGCAGATCGAGCCCAGAGCCGATCTCGACGTCATCATGATCGCGCCCAAGGGTCCCGGTCACCTGGTGCGTTCGACTTATACTCAGGGCGGCGGCGTGCCGTCGCTGATCGCGGTCGCCCAGAATCCGAGCAAGAAGGCGCGTGACATTGCGCTTTCCTACGCGGCGGCGATCGGCGCCGCGCGCGCTGGGGTAATCGAAACCACCTTCCGCGAGGAATGCGAGACCGATCTTTTCGGCGAGCAAGTGGTGCTGTGCGGCGGCCTTACCGCGCTGATCCAGGCGGGTTTCGAGACCCTGGTGGATGCCGGCTATGCGCCGGAGATGGCGTATTTTGAATGCCTGCATGAAGTCAAGCTCATCGTTGACCTGATCTACGAGGGCGGTATTGCCAACATGCGCTATTCCGTTTCGAACACCGCCGAGTATGGTGACTTCACCCGCGGCCCACGCATCGTCAACGATCAGGTGCGCGCCGAGATGAAGAAGATCCTGTCCGAGATCCAGACCGGCCAGTTCGCCAAGGAGTTCATACTCGAGCACAAGGCGGGCGCTCCCACGCTTAAAGCAATGCGCCGCATCGGCGCCGCACATCAGGTCGAGACCGTAGGCGCCAGGTTGCGCGACATGATGCCGTGGATCAAGAAGAACCGTCTGGTTGACCAGACTAAAAACTAGGATTCAAGAGCCGGGATTCAGTATTCGGCAACCGACTGGCCAACGCTGATACGGTTTTGCCTTTCCCTGAATCCTGAATCCTGGATCCCGATTCCCGGATGAACAGCTACCCCCATCCCATCATCGCCCGCGAAGGCTGGCCGTTTCTTGCGATCGCGGTGATCGCGTCGATTGCGGTCAACGAATGGATGGGTTTCTGGTGGGCGTTGCCGTCGTGGCTCGCAACGCTGTTCATCCTGCAGTTTTTCCGCGATCCGCCGCGCGCCATACCGCAGGATCCGAAAGCGGTCTTGTCGCCGGCGGACGGACGCATCGTCGCCGTCGAGCGCATCGAGGATCCCTACCTCAAGCGCGAAACGCTCAAGATCAGCGTGTTCATGAACGTGTTCAACGCGCACTCGAATCGCAGTCCGGTCGATGGCGAAATTCTCGAGACTTGGTATTTCCCCGGTAAATTCATCAACGCGGCGCTGTCGAAAGCCTCGCTCGCGAACGAGCGCAGCGTGCTCTGGATCAGGACCCCCGATGGCGTCGACGTGACCTGCGTACAAGTCGCTGGCCTGATCGCGCGGCGTATCCTGTGCTATGCTAAGACCGGACAGAAACTCGCGCGAGGCGAGCGCTACGGCTTCATCCGCTTCGGTTCGCGCGTAGATGTCTATTTGCCGCTTGCCGCCGTGCCGCGCGTGAGCGTTGGGGACAAGGTCTACGCTACCGAAACCGTGCTTGCCACATTGCCATAGCCATGTACGAGCCCAAAGAGCACAAGCTTTTCATCAAGTCGCGCTTCGCGAAGCGCGGCATCTATTGGTTGCCCAACTTGCTCACGACCGTCGCCCTGTTTGCGGGTTTTTACGCGATCGTGCAGGCGATGGGCGGCCGCTTCGAGCAGGCCGCGATCGCGATTTTCGTCGCATTGGTGTTCGACGGACTGGACGGCCGCGTGGCGCGGCTTACCCACACGCAAAGCGCTTTCGGCGTGGAATACGACAGCCTTTCGGACATGGTCTCTTTCGGCGTGGCGCCGGCGCTGGTGGTTTACGTGTGGGCGCTCAAGGATTTCGAGTCAATGAAGAGCATCGCGGTGCTCGGCCCGTGGCTTTCCACCAAGCTGGGCTGGATTGCCGCCTTCATTTACTGCGCATGCGCGGCGCTGCGGCTCGCCCGCTTCAACACCATGCTCGAGGTTGCCGACAAGCGTTTTTTCCAGGGGCTGCCGAGCCCCGCTGCCGCATGTCTGGTCACGGGTCTGGTGTGGGCGATGAACGAGTATCAGGTCAAGGGCGCCGACGTGAGGTGGCTCGCCTGGGGTCTGACGGTATTTGCCGGGTTTTCCATGGTCAGTAATTTCAAATTCTACAGCGGCAAGGACATCAACCTGCGCAAAAGCGTGCCGTTTTCGGTGGTGGTGGCCATTGCCATGGGCATGGTGTTTCTGCTCACCTTTTCCAGCACGCTGCCGGAAATGCTGTTCATTCTGTTTGCGGGTTACGGCATATCCGGTTACGTGATCTGGGTATGGGACATTATCAAGAGGCGGTTGGGCAAAAAAACGCCACCGCCTGCGGCCGGCACCTAGACTTGGCGCTAAACCGCCGCTTGCGCTCCTTGCAAAAAGTCTTTATATTTCCCGGTATGAGTTCCTTGAGCCAGGCCATGATTTTTCTTTTCCTTTCCAGCCTTCTGCTGGCCGGCCTGCTGCTGCGCGTTCGCGCGCACAAATAACTTATCCCACCATTCGTTGTTTCGGCCGGGCGCGGATAATGCCCCGGGAGTTGCCATAACCTTACTCGTCAGCGGCCCGCATCAAGGCCGTGACGGGTGGAATCAAGACTGGAGATCATGATGGCCAAGGAAAAATTGATCATATTCGATACCACGATGCGCGACGGCGAGCAGAGCCCGGGGGCGTCGATGACCAAGGAAGAAAAGCTCCGCATCGCGCGTCAGCTCGAGCGTATGCGGGTGGACATCATAGAAGCCGGTTTTCCGGCCGCGAGCGACGGCGATTTCGAGGCGGTGCAGGCGGTGGCGAAAATCGTCAAGGACAGCACGGTGTGCGGGCTGGCGCGCGCCAACGAGCGCGACGTCCGGCGTTGCGGCGACGCGGTCGGGGTCGCCGCCCGCCCGCGGCTCCATACCTTCATTGCTACCAGCCCCATCCACATGGAGAAGTAGTTGCGCATGGAGCCGTCACAGGTCATCGACCAGGCGGTGAAAGCGGTGATATGGGCGCGCGAGTACAC
>CAYIRZ010000350.1:0-3419 GCA_964365845.1 uncultured Streptomycetaceae bacterium | reverse complement strand
AGCCCTATGCAATCCATCATTCTTCTTTCCCTGATCACCCTGATCGTTCAGGGCTGCCACATGGGCAGCCGCATGGTGGCTTCGCTGTTCGCCATCGAACTCGGCGCAAACCCGCTGCTGATCGGCGTGCTGATTGCGGTCTATTCGCTGTTTCCCCTGTTGCTCGCCGTATATTCAGGACGGATTTCCGACCGATTCGGCTCGCGCTACCCGATGCTGGCCGGCAGCGCCATTTTCGCACTGGGCTTGCTGCTGCCCTATCTGTGGCCGCAACTGGCCATGCTCTACATTTCCGCGGCTTTCGCCGGCATCGGCTTCGTGTTCTACAACGTATCGGCGCAGAATCTGGCCGGCGCGCTCGGAACGCCCGAGCAGCGCACGCGCAACTTCAGCACGCTCGGACTCGGCTACGCCGCCGGCCACATGGCCGGTCCGCTGATCGCCGGTTTCGCCATTGATTTCAAGGGCTACACCTTCGCCTACCTCTGTTTTGCCGTCCTTGCCGTACTGCCGATAGGGATACTGGCGTGGAACCGGAGTCTGGATGGAGCACGGCACGTCGCTGCGCCTGACCGGGGCAGCGCGTTCGGGTTGCTGCAGAACCCCGCGCTGCGCCGCGCCATCATTACCAGCGGACTGGTGGTGACCGGCATGGACCTCTACACATTTTATGTGCCGATTTACGGCCACTCGATCGGCCTCTCGGCCTCGACCATCGGCACCATACTCGGCGTGTTCGCGGCGGCTTCCGTCATCGTCCGCATTGTTCTGCCGGCGTTGACGCGGCGCTACGGCGTGGAAGCAGTGCTGTCGACGGCAATGTTCGCTTGCGCCGCATGCTTTCTGCCTTTCCCGTTCGTTCAATTCGTGCCCGCCCTGCTCGCGCTTTCCTTCGGCATCGGCCTCGCGCTGGGCTGCGGCCAGCCGCTCACGCTCAACATCGCCTACAACCGCTCGCCGCCGGGACGCTCAGGCGAGGTCACCGGTTTGCGCCTCACCATTAACAACATCACCCATATCACCGTGCCGCTCGCTGCCGGCGCGCTCGGCGCCGTGCTGGGCGTCGCGCCGGTATTCTGGGTGAACGCGACACTGCTCGTCACCAGCGGCTATCTCTCGCGCCGAACCGGCTAGCAGTCTGTTGAAATTCGACTTGTCCCCCTGGCGAAAGCCGGGGTCCAGAGAACGCGCCTCAAGCAAATCAACACCTTACTGGATGCCGGCTTTCGCCGGCATCGTCCTGATGCACGGCAAGTGGGGTTCCCCGGACAAGAGCATCGTTTCGCTGGCCTCCGCTCTCGAAGGAAAAGGCTTTCTGGCAAGCACGCCCGAGATGCCCTGGTCGCGCCGCCGCTCTTACGACAAGAGCGCGGACGATGCGCTGAATGAAATCGATGCGGAAGTCGCGAAACTGCGCGACAAAGGCGCCAGGCGCAACGTCGAATCAGTAAAACCCGGCACGCTCGTGCTGTGGGTCGAACCGCTAGGCGAAGAGCCGCCACTGCGCAACAACCTGATGCGTATATTCAAAATGCTGCCGCAGGGCCTCGATGTGAAGCTGGTCGAACCCGATGCCGATCACATGAGCACGCCCGACCGGGCGACAGGCGAAATCGTCAACGGGATAGAATCGGTCGTCTCCAAGGCGCCGGCTAAGAACTAACGCTGCACGCGCTACGAGCGGGCCGCGCTGCGGCCTGCGATGCGCCCGAACACCGCACCCGACATCAAACCGGTGCCGAGCGGGTAGTTGTAGTGAAACAACCCGCCGACCATCTCGCCGCAGGTATACAGCCCGGGAATCGGTTTCCAGTCGGTGCCGATCACCTGCGCGTCGTGGTTGATCTTGATCCCGCCGAAGGTAAACGTGATGCCGCCCGTTACCGGATACGCGACGTACGGCGGTGTGTCGAGTTTCTGCGCCCAGTTGGTTTTCGGCGGGTCCATGCCCTCGGTGTGCAGGCCGTCGAGTTCCGCCGGGTTGTACGGCCCGCCATGTCCCGCCGCGGCGTTGTATTCCTTCAGCGTCTCCAGCGCCTGCTGGTGATCGACCTTGAGCTGCTTCACCAGCCCTTCCAGCGTATCGGACTTGAACGGCTCGCTGGTCGAATAGCGCGGCTCGAGCAGACCGAGCACCTTGCTGTCGAAAATCTGGTAGACGAGGCTCCTGGACTGTTTGAGGATCAACCCGCCGTACTTGGCGTAGGTGAACGAATTGATGTCGGCGCCCTCGTCTATCCAGCGCCTGCCTTCGACGTTGATCATGACACCGAGGAAGTATGAAAGGCGGTTGGTCTTGTCGGTGAGATGCTGCACGCCGTAATCCGGCGCTTCGGCATTGATCGGGGTCGCGTGGCACCCGCCCCAATGCCCCCACGGCATGGCGCCGATGTCCAGCGCCATCCTGAGGCCGTCACCGTAGTTGAAGTTGGAACCGCGCACCTTGGCGTGGTCCCAGGGATCGCCCAGATAGCGGCGGCGCCACGCCGGGTTGGTTTCGAAGCCGCCGCAGGCGAGTATCACCGCCTTGGCCGTGAGCGTTTTGAGGCTATCCGGACCGCGCGCCACTACGCCGCTGACGCGCCCGCTCCCGTCCTGCGCGAGCTGCTGCGCGCCGGTCTCGTAGCGAATCTCGATGCCCAGCTTCCCGGCGGTCTCGAACCACGTTTTGGACAATCCCACGCCTTCGTGCTCGATGCGCACCATCGCGCCCCGCGGCCATTTGACCTCGTTGCCCACGCGCACGCCCATCACCGACAGCGCGAGCTCGAATTCCATCCCGCCCGCGTCCTGCATCCAGCACATCGTGTCGTAGGAATGGTCGATGAGGATGCCCGACAGCTCGGGATCGCTGCGCCCCTGCGTCACGCGCATCAGGTCTTCGCGGAACGCCTCTTTCGGATAGGGCTGCACGCCCTTGTGGAAGCCCGGGTAGTCCTTCTCCGCGTTCGGAACGAAGCGATCGAGTTCGGAAACTTCGTTGTAGATGAAGCGGAAGACCGCGCCGCTGAAATGCGTGTTGCCGCCGCGCTTTTCGCGGGGGGCCTTCTCCAGCACCAGCACGCGCTTTGCGCCGTTCTCTTGGGCGGACACTGCAGCGGCAAAAGCGGCATTGCCTCCGCCAACCACGATGACATCGTAATCCATGCTGTGCGGCTCCTTACCTTGTAAAAAAACCGGATGATCAGTGCCAGCAGTCTGTCGGGCCAAAAGCCCGGCAGACTGCTGGCGCGACCAGAATGTGAACTTATAAAAGACAGCCGGCCGACCCGGTGAGTATGTGGTTGCGCGCAAAAACCTGTCAAGGCGCGGGGAACGAGTATGCCGTCCCTTAAGTTTCTTGCACAAATCGTAGGTCGGGAATCCTTTCCCGCCGCAGAGCAAGTCCCCGTAGGGGGCGACAAAGCGTCGCCAAGGGA
>CAYIRZ010000349.1:0-3427 GCA_964365845.1 uncultured Streptomycetaceae bacterium | reverse complement strand
TCAACAACGCCCCGTTAACGCTACGCGTTCCGGTGAATGGGGGCCAAGTCCGACAGGCTGCTAGACGATGGCGATGGTGCCGCGGTCGAAGTCGCTGCCTTTTTCAAGCAGGTTAAGGAGTTTCGAGACGTGTTTGCGGTCGGAGAACATTTCGACGAAGCGCCCGCTCTGAAACCAGCCGGCAGGCAGGATCAAAGTCGCCGGTGTGGCGGGTGCCGATACCTCGGGCAGCAGTAATGCGCGCTCATAGCGGCTGCTGCCGGCCGGAGTGAGGTTCGAAGGTCGTGCCGCGATCGCCTCCGGCGTTCCGGGAAACAGGCGTACACCGCAGCATAAACCGTTGTTTTCCTCGACTCTCAGCCATTGCACCATGCCGAGATGGAAATGCTTGCTGCCCGATCGGCGCACGGCAAGCAGTTGATTGTGGCTGATGCGCGCTTTGCCGTCCGGTTCGCGTTGTATGCACATGAACCCGGACGCGCTATGGTTGAGAATCTGGCATGCCTCAAGCGCGGCATCGTCGTTGCTGCCCGTCTCGCGTTCGACGCGCGCGATATAACCGAAGGTATCGAGGTCCTGCTTTTCGCGTGAAGTCAGTTCGCCGGGCTGACGGAAAGCGCGGCCGCCACTCAAATGAAAATGCACGGCCGGAATGCCGAAGCACACACTGGCGGCTACTTCGGTCTCACGACGGTCTTCGTTACGCGTGGTGCCGGGGCGGCACCATTGCACATAGAGCAGCATCAGCAGATTTTCGCAGCCCGGCTGGCGTGCATCGTCGCCCAACCCGAGTTGACCGCACGTCTGGCCTTGTTTCAGCAGGTTGATGGCCTGGCGCAGCGTTTTGGACAATGGCTCAAGATCGAGATAGCGCAGATTCGGCTGCGGCTTGAGATCGTTCGCCAGCACCACGCCGCTGGCGCCACCCAGATCGACCGCCAGCGAAGGAATCGGGCCGGGCGCCAGCGGCTGAGCAGCCAGGCCGACCAATGCCGCCCATTTATCGAGCCAGCGCTGGGCGAAGCTCATCTGGCGCACCGATAGCGAAAATGGATTGGCCAGATGCATGAGCAGCGTTTGTATGTAATTTTCGGCGCAACTCGAATCCGGATCGCGCTGGGCAAAGCTGTCTTGCACGCGGATGCGCGCGAATCCGTGCTGCTCGGCAAATGCGTAAAGCTCGTGCAACGCATGCCACAAGGTCCCCGGCACCTGACGATATACCCGGTAATAGTCGGACATCGTGTGGCCGAGATAGCGCAGACAGCGCATGCATACCAGCGCCGCGTGCGGCGCGATGGAAAGATCGCCTTCGCGATAGGCCTGCAGGCACAGGTGATAGTTGCGGCCTGTTTCCTGCCACAAGGCAATGCCGTTGTTCCATGCCTCGGCTTCGTTGGCATCGAGCGGCAGCGGCTTGCCCGCGTAGCGCTTCGCCGCCTCGTCTTGCACGAAAATCGTCGCTTCTTTCAGTATCTCGAGAATCTTGAGCCGTTCGAGGGCCGGCAATTGCACGGCAGAAAGCGCGCGGACTTGGGCAGTCAGTGCCTGCTGCGCCTGCTGGATATTGGTCAGCGGCAGCGATTCAATCCATCGTTTGCAACTGGCGCTGGCAGTGAACTGCAGCGCGGCATCCTGCGGATATTGGACGGTAAGCGGCTGGGTGCTCATCTTACGTTTCCTGTTGGTTCGGCTAACGAAACGCGCCACCTGTGCTTTATGGGCAGGGACGCCATGGGTACTCTTGACTATCGAGCACAGGCTAGTTGTACCGCTTTTTTAAGTATGTGAACTAGATCACGGCTTTAAAAAAAGACGAGAACATATAGGGGGAAAGCTACATTTTATGCCGATTATGGATGTGGCAGTCATTTTGCCAAGCGTGCGGCAAGCGTTGCAGCCAGCCGCATGCCCAGATCCTGCGGTACCTCCAGCCGGATGTCGCGTTGCCGTTGCCCCCAAACCGGGAGCGGAAAATGCGGGTCGGCTTCGAAGCGCGGGATCACGTGCCAGTGCAAATGCGGCGTCATATTTCCAAGGCTCGCCAGGTTGATCTTGTGTGGCTTCAACTGCTCTCGCAGTATGGCCTCCAGCACTAAGACGATCCGCATTAGATGTGAGCGGTCACTTTCGGATAAATCAGTCATTTCCCTGACATGGGCTTTCCAGATGACTCGACAGAAGCCCGGATAGCCGGGTTCATTGACGAGCGCTATGCGGCACCGGCTATCTTGCCATAGTAGCTCCCCACCCGCTTCGGCACATAGTTCACATATCATTGTTTTTAATCATCTTTTAGTGAAAATCCGGTCGACCACCGCGTGTGCGAGCGCAACCCCGCGACCCACCGCTTGACGTCGCCAGACGGCAGACGCAGGACACAAAGCTTCGCGCAGACGCAATTTGGCCGTATGTTGCAGGTCACCGGTACCATAATAATGCCACCGGTTTTCCTCGCGCAGCGCGTAAAAAACGCGCAGAGGCGGATAGGTGCCGATCTCCTGCAGCAAAAAATCGATGCGTGTTGCAGGCAGGGTCTGCGGCAAGATGCCCCCCATGCCGCCGCGGATCGTATACGAGACCGAATCGCTGCGTGTTGTTTCGATCAGCGGCCGACCCAGAGTCAGGCTGAGTCCGGCCGCCGCCGTCACACCGACGCCGGGTTCCGGGATCAGGGTTTCCTGGCCCCACTCGCCGAGCCCGGTGTGCACGTCGAGCGCGAACAGATAGGGCAGATCCATGAGGTGCTGCGCCAGCCAGTCCAGATACAGGCGTGGGCCCTGCTCCAGTTGCCTGCCGCCATAGAACAGGCCGCGCGGAAACTCGTATTGTCCCTGAGCTACCGCCTGCTTGAGCGGATGAAAGCCGTGACGCAGAGCCAGCCACGCCGCACGCAGATGGAATAAATCGAAGCCCGGCGCAGAAGCGGGATTGAGCACGGCATCGATATGGCGGTAGAGCACCGGCGCGCCCGCCCACGCCTCCCCCTGCTTCAGGAAATTGCGATTGAGGTCGACGTTGTTTTCATTGGCGCGCCTCAGCCAGGCCATGCCGTAAGGATTGAGAACATGCACCAGAACCAGCGCGCTGTCGGCAGGGATGGCGGGCGGGTGTTCGAGCAGGTGAAGCTGCATGGCAGAGCCGGCAAATGCTTCGACCCCATGCAAACCGCTGGTCTGGAGCAGTACCCGCTGTGGACGCGGGTTGCCGATCCAGGCGATGTCCATGGTGAGGGCTTCGCCGCCGGGACCCTTCGCGTCCAGCGGCAGTGCGTATGACGCAGCACCTGTCGCCTGCGCCGCGTTGCGGAAACGTTCGCGCGCGGTGACATAGTCGGGGGAAAAGAAAGTTTCCAGTTTCAAGTTGCTAGTTTCGAGTGGCGCGAAGTCAAGCGCTTCATAGTAGTACCCGCTCGATGCCGCCGTTG
>CAYIRZ010000348.1:0-3444 GCA_964365845.1 uncultured Streptomycetaceae bacterium | reverse complement strand
TCATGGTATTAGTTGCCATAGCTAGCTAGAATAGCTAGATTGTATCACGCCCTTGTCATCATGATTGCGGCGATCACGGTTCGACCTCGCTGCGCGGCAACTGGGCCTTGACGTCTTCCACGTAATCAAGCAGTTGCGCCCCTGTGGGAAAGTGCAGCGCTTGGCTTCGATCGTCACTTGCCCTTCCTCCAGCAGGCCGCGAAGTTGCTCGACCTCTTGCTCTATTCGGGCGCCGCCGAGCCGGATTGAATCCTCGAGACTCAAGTCCGCCCATTGCTGACCCAGCACCTGGATATGCAATCCGTTCGCCTCGCGCCAGATGTCCTTGTGAACGCAGTCTACGCAACGATCTCCAGGCCCCGCTTCTGCACCAAGCGCCACGTCGTAATCGCGTTGGTGTGGCGCATCCTGATGGAGGGTGATCGTGAGTCAGTGAATTCCAAGTTGAATCTTGATGGCGCGCTCGATGCCAAGCATTTCCGACGGGGATACCTTGCCAATCCGCTTCTTGAGCCGCTGCTTGTCCGCTGTCATGATCTGGTCCGCCATCGCTTTGCCTTGGGCGCCTTTGACCTCGATCCGGGATTCGAACACGTAGAGCTTGCTCGTATTGCTGGTCACGGGAACTACCTGCACGCGGTTCATGGCCCCGTTGGATGCATCGTTGCTGACAATGACCGCCGGTCGGGTTTTCCTGACCTCGGAGCCAATCGCGGGCTCGAAATCCACCCACCAGACCTCACCGCGTTTCATCGACGCTCCCGATCAGGCCCTCCGTCCAGGCACGCGCCTCGCGCTCGCGCGCTGCATCCCGTGCCGCCTCGCGATACTGGGCCCCAAGATCCTTCTGCGCGACATGCGGGCGGGCGAGATTTTCGATGAACTTGCTGATGCTGCCGCGTCCTACGACCCGGTGCAGGCCTTCGTATACCGAGTCTTCAATCAATATGGTAAGTTTTTTGCTCATGGCCGGCTCCTGTAATTGATACGTATGATTATACGTGTCCGGCCCGCCAGCGTCATCCCGTGCGGTATCGCGTGTCGGGAGTAACCTTCAGACAACACGCATACCCAAAGATCTATTTCGCAAACAGAAGTAGGTCGGCAAGGTCAAGGGAATCGGGTCTTGGTATGCCGGCTTGTTTCCATTTCCCGCCCATAGGGTAAACTTTGCGCATCTGATCTCATGATTTTGAGAGGAGCACACCATGCGTTACGAACTCTACTACTGGCCGGGCATCCAGGGGCGCGGCGAGTTTGTCCGCCTGGCGCTTGAGGAGGCTGCGGCCGATTACGTTGACGTGGCGCGCATGCCGGAGCGCGACGGGATGGGCGTGCCGGCGTTGATGCGACTTCTGGAAGACAAGGTGACCGGGCGCCCGCCGTTTGCGCCGCCGATACTCAAAGTCGGCAAGCAGGTGATCGCGCAGACCGCCAATATCCTGTTGTTCCTGGGGCCGCGCCTGGGCCTGGTGCCGCAAGCCGAAGCGACCCGCGTCTGGGCGCACCAGTTGCAGCTCACGATAACCGACCTGGTGACCGAGGTTCACGACAGCCATCACCCGATTGCCGGCGGACTGTACTACCACGAGCAGAAACGAGAAGCGCAGCGGCGCGCCGGGGATTTCAGGGCAGAGCGCCTGCCGAAGTTCCTCGGGTACTTCGAGGACGTGCTTGAGCGTAACGGTGGCCACCACATGGTCGGCAAGACTTTGTCCTATGTCGATCTGTCGATGTTCCAGGTGATCGCCGGGCTGGACTACGCTTTTCCACGGGCCATGGCGCGCCTGCAATCCGGATGGCCGCGATTGATGGCGCTGCACCAGCGGGTCATGGCGCGTCCGCGCATTGCCGCGTATCTCGCGTCCGACCGTCGTCTGCCGTTCAGCACCGAAGGCCTTTTCCGGCACTATCCCGAGCTCGATGAATAAAATAAATTAGCCGCCGATACACGCAGATAAGTTCAAGAACGAAAAACCATGGACAGGATTAACAAGATTTACATGATTTATTTGATGTTTTTGACTTAACTAATAACATCCTGGGTCCCCGCCTGCGCGGGGACGACGAACTGTTGTCGCCGAGTTACTGATCCGGCTACGAAATAGTGCATGGCCGTAGGGCGGGAATCCCTTCCCGCCAGGTCGTTGGCAAAGGATTGCCAACCTACAACTACGCATTATTTGGCGGCGTTCTCAGTAAGTAAAGCTCAATAGAGGTGACTTCTTATGGCTGATCTGGACTTCGATAATTTAAGACGATGGCTCGATGAGAATGAAAAATACGCAAGCTCGTTCAGGACTGACGATCCGGGATTCGGTTTAGCACAGGAAATGCTTGGAATCATATCCAGGGCAAGAGGCAGCCTGCATCCGTCAGCCGACTCGACAGCGAATTACATGCCCAACAAAGAGATTATTGAGCAATTGAGCACGCTGCGTGTCCAGGCTGAGCAGGCCGCACTCAAGGGCAGGCGCTAAGGACGCTTCGCGCTCTACCCAAGGTTGTCTGTGAACAAACGGGTCGAGGACCGATTTTGTGGATAAGTCAGGCTTCTTTGTCATCGCGTTATGCCTGCTGCTCGCAGGCTGCGCGATATCGATTACCAATAGCCCGGACTGGTGCAACAACAACCCGGGCAACGTCACCTGCAAGTGATTCGTAACGGGAGGAAGATAAAATTGAGTCGGCTTCAAAAACGGTTACGCGTACTCGCGCCCGAGGTGCTCAAAGGCATTCTGCGCGGCATCGAGAAGGAAAGCCTGCGTGTCAGGCCGGACGGCATGCTGGCGGACACGCCGCATCCGGCGGTGCTCGGCTCCGCGCTCACCCACCCGCACATCACCACGGATTTCAGCGAGTCCCAGCTCGAGCTGATCACCGGCGTCCATGCCGGCGTGGACGCGTGCCTGGAAGAGCTCACCGAGATCCACCAGGTCGTTTACCGGAACGTGGGCGACGAAATGCTGTGGTGCGCCAGCATGCCTTGCGGACTGCCTGCCGACGAGAACATTCCCATCGGCCAGTACGGCAGCTCCAATGTCGGCAGGGCCAAAACGGTATACCGCCACGGCTTGTCGCGCCGCTACGGCAGGCGCATGCAAACGATTTCCGGCATCCATTACAACTTCTCCCTGCCGGAGCCGGCGTGGCCGCTGCTGCAGCAGGCCGATGAGCGCGGCGGCCCGGCGCAGGCCTATCAGAACGAGGCGTACTTCGCGCTGATTCGCAACTTCCGGCGGCATTCCTGGCTGCTGCTTTATCTTTTCGGCGCGTCGCCGGCGGTGTGCGCGAGCTTCGTCGCCGGCCGCATGTACCGACTGCGGGAGCTGAAGGCCGGCACGCTGTACCTGCCCGGGAGCACCTCGCTGCGCATGGGCCCGCTGGGTTACCAGAGCGACGCGCAAGCCGCGCTCGCCGTGAGCTACAACAGCCTGGAAAGCT
>CAYIRZ010000347.1:0-3444 GCA_964365845.1 uncultured Streptomycetaceae bacterium | reverse complement strand
CAAGACCTCCAAGCTCGAGATCGCCAAGGCCCAGGCCGAGCTGGCCACGGCAATGGCGCAACTGCAGACCATCCAGAAGCTGCGCAAAAAGCGTTGATTTTATTGTATTTTCCGTAGTATAACGAGGCAGCCTGGCGCTGCCTCGTTGGTTTTGGGCGGCTGAAACGGAAACCTTTTTAATGAGCATGGGCCCTTCTGCGGAAATCGATCTGCTGGTGGTCGGCGGCGGCATCAACGGCGCCGGCATCGCGCGCGATGCGGCGGGCCGGGGTCTCAAGGTCCTGCTCTGCGAAAAAGACGACCTCGGCGCGGCCACCAGTTCGGCGAGCAGCAAGCTGATCCACGGCGGGCTGCGTTATCTCGAACAGTTCGAATTTCGCCTCGTTTCCGAAGCGCTTGCCGAACGCGAGATCCTGCTGCGCAACGCGCCGCATATCGTGCATCCGATGCGGTTCGTCATGCCGCATGTGCCGGCGTTGCGGCCGGCGTGGATGATACGCGCCGGACTCTTTCTTTATGATTATCTTGCCCGCCGCCACGCCCTGCCCGGCTCGCACGGCGTCAGCCTGCGCGCCGCGCCTTACGCCGCAGGCCTCAAGCCGGGGCTGAATAAAGGCTTTATTTATTCCGATTGCCGGGTCGACGATGCGCGGCTGGTCGTATTCAACGCACGCGCCGCGGCGGATCTCGGTGCAGCCATACTGACGCGTACCGCTTGCGTTGCCGCGCACCGGGCAGACGGACAATGGCGCGCCACCTTGCGCCGCGCCGACGCCGCGGAAATGCAGGTCTCGGCAAAAGCGCTGATCAACGCTTCCGGCCCATGGGCCCGAAAATTCCTCGTCGATGTTCTGCATCAGCCGACAGCATTCAATCTGAAGCTGGTCAAAGGCAGTCATATCGTGATGCCGCGACTCTATGAGGGCGAGCACGCGTTCATCCTGCAGAACGACGACCGGCGCGTGGTGTTTGCCTATCCTTACGAGCGGCGATATACGCTGATCGGCACCACGGATGTCGAGCTGCGGGGCGAACCCGGGCCCTGCCATGCCAGCGCCGAAGAAATCCGTTACCTGTGCCGTGCAGCGAACCGCTATTTCATGCGGCAAATAACAGAGGACGAAGTCGTGTGGAGTTATTGCGGCATCCGGGCGTTGTTCGACGACGGTTCGGCCGACCCCTCTGCCGTGACCCGCGATTATGTATTACATGTCGACGGGGACGGGGGCTCGCCGCCGGTATTGTCGGTGTTCGGCGGCAAGATCACGACTTATCGCAGACTGGCAGAGCACGCGCTGGAAAAACTGGCGCCGTGGTTTCCGCAAATGAGGAACGACTGGACCGCCGCGGTACCCTTGCCGGGAGGCGATCTGGGGGGATTGAGCCCGGAGCAGTTCGCCGGATCACGTCTTAAGCACGATTTTCCCTGGCTGCCTGAAGAAATGCGGCTGGCGCTGGCGCAGCGCCACGGAGCAGAGGTCTATCAAGTGCTGGGCGACGCGGCGAACCTCGCCGATCTCGGTGAGTTTTTCGGCGCCGGCCTCTACGCCCGGGAAATCGACTATATGATGGCCCATGAATGGGCGCGCACGGCCGAAGACCTGTTGTGGCGCCGCACCAAGTGCGGCTTGCACCTGACCTCCGCGCAAGCCCAGTCTGTCGAGCGTTACGTTGTGCAGCGAACCCCATGACGCTGTGCGATAATTTTGCCCATGCCGATTAATGTCGTAATTCTCGCTGCCGGCCAGGGCAAGCGCATGGTTTCGCGCCTGCCCAAGGCGCTCCATCTTTTGGCCGGCCGCCCGCTCATATCGCATGTGATCGCGACCGCACGCGCCCTCGATGCCGGGCGTATTTGCGTGGTCTATGGCCACGGTGGCAAGCAATTACCGCAGACGGTGAAATCACCTGATATCGTTTTCGTCAAACAGGAGCCGCAACTTGGCACCGGTCACGCGCTGCAGCAGGCGCTGCCCCATCTGGGAAAGTCTTCGACGACGCTGGTGCTCTACGGCGATGTGCCGCTGGTTCGGCCCGAGACGCTGCGCGCCATGATCGCCGGCAGCGGCAAACGGATTATGGTGCTCACCGCCGAGCCGGAGAGTCCGGCCGGCTATGGCCGCATCGTGCGCGACAAGAAGGGCCGGGCCGCGAAAATCGTCGAAGAAAAAGACGCCAGCGCCGCCCAGCGCAAAATCCGCGAAGTAAGCACCGGCATCATGGCGCTGCCGACGGCGCGGCTCGCCGGCTGGCTGGCCAGGCTCAGGAATCACAACGCCCAGGGCGAGTATTACCTGACCGATGTGGTGGCGCTCGCGCTTGCCGACGGCGTTGCCGTTGACACGGTCGGCACCAGCGATGCCTGGGAAATGCTCGGCGTCAACAGCAAGACCCAGCTTGCGCAACTCGAGCGCATCTATCAATGGCGGTATGCGACTTGCCTGCTCGAGCAGGGCGTGACATTGGCCGATCCGCTGCGGCTCGATGTGCGCGGTGAGCTTCAGTGCGGGAGCGACGTGCGCATCGACGTGAACTGCGTATTCGAGGGCGGGGTTAAACTGGGCGACGCGGTGGAGATCGGCGCCAATTGCATCCTGAAGAATGTCGAGGTCGGTGCCGGCACGCGCATCGAGCCGTTTACGCACATCGACGATGCTACGATCGGTGCCGGCTGCCGCGTCGGTCCCTATGCCCGCATCCGGCCCGGCACAAGGCTGGGCGAGGATGTGCATATCGGCAATTTCGTCGAAATCAAGGCGAGCGCCATCGCGGCGCATTCCAAGGCCAACCATCTCGCCTACGTCGGCGACACCACGGTAGGGCGCAACGTCAACATCGGCGCCGGCACCATCACTTGCAATTACGACGGCGCCAACAAGCACCGTACCGTGATCGAGGATGACGTGCAGATCGGTTCCGATGTCCAGCTCGTCGCGCCGGTGACCGTCGGCAAGGGCGCCACCATAGGCGCCGGCGCAACTATTACCAGGGATGCGCCGCCGGGAGAGCTGACTTTCACGAAGGCGGAACAGGTCACCAAACCGGGCTGGAAACGGCCTAAAAAAGTGAGGAGTGAGGAGTGAGGAGTAAGGCGTCAAAAACCGGGCTGTTGGGGCGGGTTGTATGCGAAGTGACGGCGCGAGCTGTTTGCCTTACCGTTGCGATGGTTTTACGCCTCACGCCTCACGCCTCTCCCCTCCCGGGGTGCTGACATGTGCGGCATCGTCGGCGCCATCGCGCAGCGGGACGTGGTTCCGATTCTCGTCGAGGGTCTGCGCCGCCTGGAGTATCGCGGCTACGACTCCGCGGGCGTCGCGGTGCAGGACGCGAGCGGTAAACTCGACCGGCGGCGCACGGTCGGGAAAGTGAAGATGCTCGCCGAGGCGATCGAAAAACAACCGCTTTCCGGCCAGCGCGGCATCGCGCATACCCGCTGGGCGACGC
>CAYIRZ010000346.1:0-3452 GCA_964365845.1 uncultured Streptomycetaceae bacterium | reverse complement strand
CACGTCGAGCAAACCGTGGCCTTCCTGATTGACGCGGTCCTGAATGTCGCGCAACAGCGCCGAATGCCCCCGGGCGCGCACTTCTGCATAACCGAATTCTCGAACCTGGCCGCTTTCCACCTTGCCGCCGAGCTGGTCGGCCATGGTCTGCATGCCATAGCAGATGCCGAGCACCGGCACGCCGAGCTCGAAAACGATCTGCGGCGCACGTGGCGTGCCGCCCTCCCATACCGACGCCGGGCCGCCGGAAAGTATGATGCCGCGCGGATTGAAATCGCGGATGAACTGGTCGCTTACGTCATACGGATGCAGTTCGCAATAAGCGTTATTTTCACGCACCCGGCGCGCGATGAGCTGCGAATATTGCGCGCCGAAATCGAGGATGAGGATTTTTTTGTGCATCAAGGCGGTAAACAGTTAGCGGTAAGCGGTAAGCAGTTGAATTCGGCAGACAGAACCATTCGGCTCACTGCTCGCCACTCACCGCTTACTCGGTTCTATAATTCGGCGCTTCCTTGGTAATCTGCACGTCGTGGACGTGGGACTCGCGAATGCCCGCGCTGGTGATTTCGACGAACTCGGCCTTGCGCCGCACCTCGTCTATCGTTCCGCAACCGAGATAGCCCATGCTCGCGCGCAGGCCTCCCATCAGCTGCTGGATCAACGGCACCATCCCGCCCTTATAGGGCACGCGCCCTTCGACGCCTTCCGGCACCAGCTTCTCGGTGTCGAGCGCGTTTTCCTCCTGGAAGTAACGGTCGGCCGAACCCTGCTGCATGGCACCCAGCGAGCCCATGCCGCGATAGGTTTTGTAAGAGCGGCCCTGGTACAGCTCGATCTCGCCCGGCGATTCCTCGGTGCCGGCAAACAGCCCGCCGATCATCACGGCATGGGCGCCGGCGGCAATCGCCTTGGCAATATCTCCCGAGTAGCGTATGCCGCCGTCCGCGATCAGCGGCACGTCGGTTTTCGCCAGCGCCCTGGCGACGTCAGCCACGGCCGTGATCTGCGGCACGCCGACGCCGGCCACGATGCGCGTGGTGCAGATCGAGCCGGGACCGATACCAACCTTGACGCCATCCGCGCCGTGATCGACCAGCGCTTTTGCCGCCACCGCAGTCGCGATGTTGCCGCCGATGACCTGCGCTTTCGGGTAGCGTTTTTTTATCCACTGGATGCGGTCGAGCACGCCCTGCGAATGTCCATGCGCGGTATCGACCACGATGACATCGGCTCCGGCCTCGATCAGGGCCTCGACGCGCTCTTCCGTGCCTTCACCGACGCCTACCGCGGCGCCGACGCGCAACTGGCCGCGCTTGTCCTTGCTGGCCAGCGGATGCTCGGTGGACTTGAGAATATCCTTCACCGTGATCAGCCCGCGCAGTTCGAAGCTCTTGCCCACCACCAGCACGCGCTCAAGACGGTATTTGTGCATCAGCGCCATCGCCTCTTCGCGCTTCGCGCCTTCGCGCACTGTCACCAGACGCTCGCGCGGCGTCATGATGTTTTTGACCGGCTGGTCAAGCCTGGTCTCGAAGCGCAGATCGCGGTTGGTGACGATACCGACCACCTTCCCCGCGGCATCGATGACCGGCAACCCGGAAATATTGAGCTGATGGGTAATGTTCAGCACGTCGCGCACCGTCATGTTCTGGGTGATGGTGATCGGGTCCTTGACCACCCCGCTTTCAAAACGCTTGACCTTGGCCACCTCGGCGGCCTGCGCCTTGGGCGACATGTTCTTGTGGACGATGCCGATGCCGCCTTCCTGGGCGATGGCGATGGCAAGCCGTGCCTCGGTTACCGTATCCATCGCCGCGGACATCACCGGAATGTTCAACGTGATATTGCGGGTGAGCCTGGTTTTGAGACTGACTTCGCGCGGCAGGACGTTCGAATGGGCAGGAAGAAGCAGGACATCGTCGAAGGTAAGGGCTTTTTGCACCACGCGCATGTTTTGATCCTTCGCAAAGAGCGCATTATACGCAAGCTGCTGTAAACGGCCAAGGTGTCCGTGCGTTAATTGATTGACTCCATGGTACAAACTCGCTATGGTGACCACCCGTTACGGGGCGCGTCCCGGCCCTGCCTGGAAGAGTGAGGTTGACGTGAAACAGATGATAGTCGTGATCCTGGTGCTGTTGTCGGGCGCCGCGTACGGCCAGCAACTTTACAAATGCGTGAACTCGTCCGGCAAGGTCGAATACGCCAGCAACTGCCCGCCGGGGACGAAGCAGGAAGCTACCGGCATCAGAAATGCACCAGGCGCGGTTCCAAGCGCAGCGGCACCCCAGAAATCGCTGGCAGAGCGCGACGCCGAGTTTCGCAAGCGCCAGATCGAGCAGCGGGAAGCGCTCGCCAAGCAGGAAAAAAAATCGGAGGAGGATGAACAGCGCCAGCGCGCCTGCGCCAGTGCGCGCTCCTATCTCAAGAGCCTGCAATCGGGTAGCCGCATCGCCCGCACCGATCCCAAGACCGGCGAGCGCATTTTCCTCGAAGACAAGGATTACTCAAAGGAAATCGCCAACGCCCAGCGCGCTGCCGATGCCAACTGCAAATAGCAGCGACCGCTGATTCCCCGCGTTCTCACGCCTTCTGTTTTGCGCGCCGCCGGCGCGCGTCCTTCGGGTCCGCGATCAGCGGACGATAAATTTCGACGCGATCCCCTGCTTGCAGCACGGCATCCGGCTTGGCTAGCCTGCCGAAGATACCGATCTTCTGGCCTGCCAAGTCAATTTGCGGAAAGCGCTGCGGGAAGCCCGACAGCACGATGGCCTGCCGCGCCGTCGTCCCTGGCGCGACCTGGAGCTCAGTCAGAACCTGGGTTTCGGCAAGCGCGTAGACCACCTCGACCGTGATCAGCCCGTCATGTCCGGCCATAGACTTTCTCCGCGCGGCGGATGAAACCGTCGACGATGGTGTTGGCTATGTAGTTGAACACCGGCCCCACCAGCTTCTCCAGCAATTTGCTGGAAAACTCGTACCGCAGCCGGAATTCGATCTTGCAGCCCTGCCCCGACAGATCGGTAAAGCGCCAGTCGCCGTCGAGCGTCCGGAACGGTCCTTTCACCAATTTCATGCTCATCACGTGCGGCGGTTGCTTATGGTTTTCCGTGGTAAAACTCTGCTTGATGCCGCGATAGTCGATACGGAGGGTTGCCCGCGTCCTGTCCCCGTCGCGGAAATCCACCTGCGCACCGCCGCACCAGGGCAGGAATTCGGGATAGCTCTCCACCGCGTCGACCAGCGCGAACATCTGCTGCGCCGAGTATGCGACCAGCACCGATTTATTGACCTCAGACATTTTTTCTTCGCACGGAATGCGCACTGCAGGGCGCTGGTAGAATAGCACTATCTCCTAAGAGCCCGTAACATAATGAAACGCGAGATGCGCTGGCACGATTTTGGCTCAGGACGCGAAGCTTCCCGCAGCCAATATCGCGAATATTGGC
>CAYIRZ010000345.1:0-3471 GCA_964365845.1 uncultured Streptomycetaceae bacterium | reverse complement strand
TTTTGAGCCTATACTCCCTTAGCAGGGGAGCGCCTTCGACCACTCGGCCATCTCTCCGATTACTGTTCCACCAACTTCACCGCATCGATTATCTTAACCGCATCACTGAGTGGTCGCAGGCGCTTGGCGCCGGATTTTACGACGGTTGTCACCGTGACCACTCGGCCATCTCTCCGGGTAACCGCCTTGCCGATACTACCGCAACAAGTTATTCATTAGGATAGCACAGTAGCGCGGGCATGCCCCTCATTGCGCCGGCTGCTCAAGATTGAATGCCTTGTGCAGAACGCGCACCGCGAGCTCCGTGTATTTTTCGTCGATCACGACCGAAATCTTGATTTCCGAGGTGGAAATCATTTCGATATTGATGCCCTCTTCCGCAAGCGTGCGGAACATGGTGCTGGCGATGCCGGCGTGCGAACGCATGCCGACACCGACCACCGATACCTTGGCGCTCTTGTCGCCGCTTACGACCCCGCGCGCCTTGATGTGCTCGAGCACGGGCTGCAGCACCTGCAGCGTCTTCTGGTAGTCGTTGCGGTGCACGGTAAACGAGAAGTCGGTCAGTCCGTCATGGCCGACGTTCTGCACGATCATGTCGACGTCGATGGTGGCATCGCCGACCGGGCCCAGAATCTGATAGGCGATACCAGGGCGGTCCGGCACGCCGAGTATGGTGATTTTTGCTTCATCGCGGTTGTACGCGATTCCCGAAATGATCGCCTGTTCCATATTCTCGTCTTCCTCAAAAGTGATCAGCGTGCCCTCGCCCTCTTCCTCGAAGCTCGACAGCACGCGCAGCTTGACCCGGTATTTTCCGGCAAATTCGACCGACCGGATCTGCAGCACCTTGGAGCCCAGGCTCGCCATTTCCAGCATTTCCTCGAAGGTGATGGTCTTGAGCCGGCGCGCCTCGGGCACGATGCGCGGGTCCGTAGTGTAGACGCCGTCGACGTCGGTGTAGATCTGGCACTCGTCGGCCTTGAGCGCCGCGGCCAGCGCTACGCCAGTGGTATCGGAGCCGCCGCGCCCGAGGGTGGTGATATTGCCGGCTTCGTCCACGCCCTGAAACCCGGCCACGACGACGACACAACCGTCAGCCAGATCAGCATGGATGCGCGCCTCGTCGATGCTGACGATGCGCGCCTTGGTGAACGCGCTGTCGGTCAGAATCTTGACCTGCCCGCCGGTATAGCTGCGAGCTTTCAGGCCGAGATCCATCAGCGCCATCGACAACAGCGCAATCGTCACCTGCTCGCCGGTGGAAACCATCACGTCGAGTTCGCGCGCATCGGGCTGGGTCTGGACCTCCTTGGCGAGCGCAATCAGCCGGTTGGTTTCGCCGGACATCGCCGACACCACGACCACGACCCGGTGTCCCCGCTTCTGCCACTTGGCGACACGCCGGGCGACGTTCTTGATGCGCTCGGGGCTGCCGACCGAGGTGCCGCCGTATTTTTGAACGATCAAAGCCATGCTCGCAACATTCGAATGTCAAAAAGCTTGTTATTTTAATTGATTTTTACAGGAAAAACGAGCCCGTACAAAATCGGTGAACCTATCCGGCGCTTTCATGTCAATTGAATATTGCAATTTGAATCACAGAGAGCCGGAAAATGAAACCTTTTGAACGTATCAGCAATCCCCGGGAAATCCGCCGCAAGCTGCGCCTGAACCAGCAGGAATTCTGGTCGCGCATCGGCGTTACCCAAAGCGGCGGCTCGCGCTATGAAAGCGGCCGCAGCATGCCCAAGCCGGTGCGTGAACTGCTGCGGCTGGTTCATATCGAAGGTATTGCGCTGGACAAGGCGCGCGGCACGGATTTCGAAGTCGTTTCCTACCTCAAGACGGCGAACCCCCGGCTCTACCGCACCCTCAAAAAAGCGGCGCAGACCCGAACCAGCCGCAAAAAGTAGCCTGCCGCCCTTCAATCCGGCGCCGCAAATGGCGTGCGGACGCCGTAGCTCCGGCGCCAGGTGCGCGCGAGGGGTCTGTTATAATCCGCCGCGCTATGAAAATCACCCGCAGGCTGGAATTCGACGCCGGCCACCGCATCCCCAATCACGGTAGCCAGTGCCGCCATCTGCACGGCCACCGTTACGCGCTGGAGGTCACGCTGTCCGGCGAGATCATCACGGCCGACGGCGCGGCCGAACAAGGCATGGTGATGGATTTCCTGGAGGTCAAGACCATCGCCCAGCGTCACGTGGTCGATGCCTGGGACCATGCTTTCCTCGCCTGGCGCGGCGACAAGGCCGTCGTTCAATTTCTGCAAACGCTCCCCGACCACAAGACGGTATTGTTCGACGCGCCACCCACCGCGGAACAACTGGCGGTGACGGCGTTTCGCATTCTCGACCAGGTCTACCGGGACCGATACGGCAATAATCTGAAGTTGGAAAACGTCAGGATCTACGAGACGCCCAACTGCTGGGCCGACGCGCAGAGCCCGGGTTAGAAATGGCGGAAGCGGTGAGATTCGAACTCACGAACGGTTGCCCGTTGCCGGTTTTCAAGACCGGTGCCTTAAACCACTCGGCCACGCTTCCTACAACAAATTTCAAGACTGAACCGCTCTGCCATCCTTCCTGCTTTGTGGGTTTTGGCTCCCACATCATATTCGCTGCGCGAATATGATTTATAATACCATTTATTATCAACCAGTTGTGTCCATAATTTCAGCAAACCCCAGCCGGAATCGTTGAAACTTTCACAGTCTTTAGGTAGTCTTAGACGCGAGAGGAATCATTCGATTGCTCAGAGGAGAGATAGTTTATGCAACATGACATGCAAACCAGCCAGACCGCCCGGATAGGCACGCAGGGCATCGCCCTCGAACAACAGCGGGTATTGCGCAACACCTACCTGCTGCTCGCGCTCACGATGGTGCCGACCGTGGCCGGTGCGCTGATCGGCATCAATACTGCCAGCATCATCATCCAGCATCCGATCCTCAGCTTCATCCTGATGCTCGGCGGAGTGATCGGTCTGCAGTTTGCGATTGCCGCCAATCGCAACAATGGCTTTGGTGTAGTGTTGTTGCTCGGCATGACTTTCCTGCTGGGGTGGTTCCTGGGCCCCCTGCTCAGCGTCGCGCTGACCCTGAAGAACGGCCCGCAACTGGTGGGCGTGGCCGCCGGCGGCACCGGCATCGTGTTATTCGTCATGGGCCTGATCGCGACCACGACGCGCAGGGACTTCAGCTTCATGGGCAAGTTCCTGTTCGTCGGCATGATCGTGCTGCTGCTGGCGATGGTCGCCAACATGTTTCTGCAGATCCCGGCGCTGGCGCTCACGATCTCCGCGCTGGTGGTCGTGGTGTTCTCGCTGTTCCTGCTGCACGATCTTTCCCGCATCGTGAACGGCGGCGAAACCAACTACATCATGGCGACGACGGGCGTCTATCTCAGCCTGTTCAATATCTTCGCCAACCTGCTGCAATTGCTGATGGCACTTTCCGGCGAAAAAGAT
>CAYIRZ010000344.1:0-3472 GCA_964365845.1 uncultured Streptomycetaceae bacterium | reverse complement strand
ATCATGCAGATCGGCTCGAAATCGCTGTACTGGATATCGGCCACGCCGGTGTAATAGGTCGAGTGGATGTACTCATGCGGCACATAAAGCGTGTAACCGTCGGGCGGCGAATCCTTACCTTCCTTGGCGCCCTTGGTGCCCGACGCGCCGCCGACGTTCGCGATCACGACGGTTTGGCCGAGATGTTTCTGCAGCGCCGGGGCGAAGGGGCGGAAGATGTTGTCGGTGTCGCCGCCTGCTGCCCAGGGAACAATCACTTTGACGGGCCGGTCGGGATAGGCGGCGGCGAACGCCGATGCGGATGCCAGAAACGAAACAGCAGCTACGGTCGTAATGATTTTTTTCATGATTTCCTCCAATCGGTGAAAATTATTATTGAGCAGCCTGTCGGACTTGGGTTCGACAAACTCCTCGAGCATCTTAGCAATGCGATAAGGTGGTGGCAATCAAATAATTAGACGAATTCTAAAAGCCGACGGCCTGCCCGTCAGCGCGCCGTTCGGAAGCCGCGAAATAGCCGTCATCCATCTTGTAGATCAGTTGCGCGCGTCCGAAGTCGGTCGACCAGCGGTCGGCCTGCGGCATATCGTGGCCGCGTTGTTTCATGGCGGCAACCACATCCTCGGGTACGCCGTATTCGATTCCGACTTTCACGCCGCTGTCGATGCGCCAGCGCGGCGCATCGGACGCGGCTTGCGGGTTCTGCTGGTAATCGACCATGCGCAGCATCACTTGCGTGTGGCCCTGCGCCTGCATCGAGCCGCCCATCACGCCGAAGCTCATCAGCGGCTTGCCGTTCTGCGTGACGAATCCCGGGATGATGGTATGGAACGGGCGCTTGCGCGGCGCGACGATGTTGGCGTGGCCGGGGCGGAGGCTAAAACCGAAGCCGCGGTTCTGCAGGCTGATGCCGGTGCCGGGCACGACCACGCCGGAGCCGAAGCCCGAATAATTGGACTGGATGTACGACACCATCATGCCCGATTCATCCGCGGCGGTGAGATAGACCGTGCCGCCTTTGCCGGGGTTGCCGAACGCGGGAGTGCCGGCTTTTTTCATGTCGATCAGCCTGGCGCGTTCCTTGAGATAGCTTTTGTCGAGCAGTTCGGCCGGTTTCATGCGCATCGTTGCCGGGTCGGACACGTACTCGTGAATGTCCGCAAACGCCAGCTTCATCGCTTCGATCTGCAAATGCAGGCTGTCGGCGGAATCGACCGGAAGCGCGGCCATATCGAAATTTTCGAGGATGCCCAGCGCCATCAGCGCGGCAATGCCCTGGCCGTTGGGCGGAAGCTCGTGCAGGGTATACCCGCGATAGTCGATGCCGATCGGATCGACCCAGTCATTGGCGTGTGCGGCGAGATCGTCGAGCGCGAGCGCTGCCCCGCACTGTTTCGAATAGGCGGCTATTTTTTCGGCGAGATCTCCCTTGTAGAAGGCCTCGCCCCTGGTTTCGGCGATGCGCCCGAGCGTTTTCGCCTGGCCGGGGAACGCGAACTTCTCGCCGGCCTGCGGCGCGCGCCCGTTGGGCATGAAGGCTTCAGCAAAACCCGGCTGCGATTTGAGCTCGGGTGCCTGGTTGGCCCACAGCCGCGCGATCGTCGGCGTCACCATGAAACCGTCCTGAGCGTATTTGATCGCCGGCTCGAACAAGTCGGCAAACGGCAGCTTGCCGAATTTCCCCGACAGCTCAGCCCACGCCGATACGCAGCCCGGCACGGTAACCGAGTCCCAGCCGCGTTGCGGCATGGTGTTTTTTCCTTTGAAACGCCCGGGGGTCCATGCGGCGGGTGAGCGGCCGGAAGCATTCAGCCCGTGCAGTTTCTTGCCGTCCCACAAAATGCAGAATGCGTCGCTGCCGATGCCGTTGCTGGTGGGTTCCAGCACGGTGAGCGAGATCGCGGTCGCCAGGATGGCATCGACCGCATTGCCGCCTTTCATCAGCATGCGCAGACCGGCCTGCGCGGCGAGCGGCTGCGAGGTTGCAACCACGTTGCGCGCCAGGACCGGCATGCGTTGGGAGGGATAGGGAAATCGCCAATCGAAAGGTGTCATGTTGTGAATCTGTCGGAGTGAAAACCGGATTTTAGCGGAAGTGAGCGGTGCTCAAGGCATGGGGTCCATGGCGCGGGCAGAACCGATGTAGCCAATATGGAAACGCGGCGCGTTAACGCCGCGTTAGCCATCTTACCGGAAAGGCTGATGTCATTCCGGCTGAATGCCCGCTTCTTTAACCACCTTGATCCATTTCGCGATCTCGGCACGGTTGAACTTGTCGTGCTGCTCGGGCGTGCTGGCCACCACCTCCGCGCCCTGCTGGGCGAGGTTGTTCTTTACTCCCGGATCGTTCAGCGCCTTCACCAGGGCGGCATGCACGCGGTCTATGACAGGGCGCGGCGTGCCGGCCGGCGCGAACAGGGCGAACCCGCTCGACACGACGAAATCTTTCAGGCCCTGTTCCCGCATCGTCGGAATGTCGGGGGCCGCGCCTGAGCGCTTCTCGCCGGTTTGCGCAATCATGCGCAGCCGCCCCGTCCGCGTATATTGAACCGCCGCCGGCATGCTCGGGAACTGCATCTGCACGTGTCCCGCGACAAGATCGGTCATGGACGGGCCCGATCCCTTGTAGTGGACCGCCGTCAGCGTGATTTTCGCGATGGAATTGAGAAGTTCCGCGGACAGATGGCCCACGGTGCCGCGGCCCGCGGTGGAGTAAAAGATTTCCCCGGGACGCGCCCGCGCAATCGCGAGAAATTCCTTCACGTTCTTCGCCGGCAGCGAGGGATGCACCACGAACGCGGTCGGCACGTCCGCGATCACGCTGATCGGCGCAAAATCCCTGATCGAGTCGTAAGGCAGCTTCTTTACCATCGCCGGATTGATGGTGTGCGCGGCGGAAACCATGAGCAGGGTATAGCCGTCGGGCGGGGACTTCGCCGCGATTTCGGTGCCGATAGTGCTGCCCGCGCCGCCGCGGTTGTCGATGATGATCTGCTGCCCGATGAATTCGCTCATCTTCGGCGCGTAGACGCGCGCGATGATGTCGGTGTTGCCGCCCGGCACGAACGGCACGATCATCCGGATCGGCTTGGCCGGGTAACTCTGTGCCCCGACGGCACAGGCAAAGCATGCGCCGGCCAATACGGGAAAAACGGAACGCAAGCTGCTGATGGCTGCCACGATTCCTCCAATGGTTTACCGGACCGGCCGCGTCGCCGGCAACATCGATTGTTATTGTTGCAAGCGACAAATTATATACCGTAGTTGATTACGGCCCTTCGTCCGCGGGATGCCGCAGCTTGCGCAGCGCATAGGGTTTGCCCGGGTGTTTCCTGAGCGCGTCCTCGTTGACGTCGATACCGAGGCCGGGCGCGACAGGCAGCTCGATATAGCCGTTCCGCGGCCTGAGTTGATTCGGCGAGATCAGGTCGCCGAACTCGACGAACGGCAGGAAATACTCGGTGATAATGAA
>CAYIRZ010000343.1:0-3483 GCA_964365845.1 uncultured Streptomycetaceae bacterium | reverse complement strand
CGCTTCTTCGGCTCGCCTTCCGGGGTCAGCATCTGCTGGCGCTCGTTCTCGTCGGCATGCTGAAAACGCGTCCACCATTCGCCGATGGCCGCATCGACTTCGCCGCTCTCGCAGCGCAGCAGCAGAAAATCATAGCCGGCGCGAAAACGCGGATGCTCGAGCAGCCGGTAGGGGCGGCGGCCGGAGCGTTGCAGGAGCCGCGGCTGCAGCGCCCAGATCTCTTTCATATCGGTGCCGAAGCGGCGCGGTATGGCCAGTTTTTCGGCCTGCACCTGGCTCACCTGCTCCATCGCCTGGTAGAGCGCGGGGGTCCCGCGCACGCCCTTGGCCTCGATGCTCTTCCACGTGGCCAGCACTTCGTGCCACAGCAGGGAAGCAAACAGGAAGGCGGGCGACACTGGTTTGCCGGCACGAACGCGCCCGTCGGTGTTTTTCAGCGCCAGCATCACGAAGCGCTCGCCGAGCGGCTGCTCCAGGATCACGTCGAGCAAGGGCAGCAATCCGCCATGCAGTCTTTCCTTGCGCAGCTTGGTGACACACTCGAACGCGTACCCGGACAGCAGCAGCTTCAGCATTTCATCGAACAGGCGCGCCGCCGGTACATTTTGCAGGAGGCCGGCAAGCGCGCGAATCGGCTTGCGCGTCTCCGCTTCGATTTCCAGGCCGTAGCTCGCGGCAAACCGCACCGCGCGCAGCATGCGCACCGGATCTTCGCGATAGCGTTGCCCCGGGTCGCCGATCATGCGCAACCGCCGCTTTTTCAGGTCGGCTACGCCGTCGTGGTAATCCCAGATTTCCTGCGACGCCGGATCGTAGAACAACGCGTTGATGGTGAAGTCGCGCCGGGTCGCATCCTGCCGCTGATCGCCGAAGACGTTGTCGCGCAGGATGCGTCCATGCTCGTCGGCCGCGTGCGCCTCCGAATCCTCGACGGCGTGGCCGCCGCGGAACGTCGAGACCTCCACCGTGTCCGCGCCTGACATCACATGCACCAGCCGGAAGCGCCGGCCGATGATGCGCGAACGGCGGAAAAGCCGGCGCACGTCTTCGGGCGTGGCGTCGGTGGCGATGTCGAAATCCTTGGGTTCGCGTCCGAGCAGCAGGTCGCGCACCGCGCCGCCGACGACAAACGCGGCAAAATCGTGCCGCTGCAGCGTCTGCGTCACTTTGAGCGCGTGCGAGCTGATGCGCTCGCGCGCGATGCCGTGCGAGCTGAACGGGATGATTTTCGGCTGCGGCGCCCTGAAAATCCGGCCGGAGAAAACCCTGCCGAGAAATTTGGTGATCATTTGGTCCGGGACATTACATACAAATTGAGCGGCGCGCCGGAAAGACGCGTCCGCTCGAATTTGACGCGGGAGTAATTATACATCGGGCAGGAAATATCGGCCCGCGCCCTGCGCAAACTCCCGCAGCGGGCAACCGTAGAGCCGTTCCAGGGCGGCGCGGTCGAGTACCTCGCGCGCCGGGCCGGCACGCGCCGTGCCATCGTCATGAATCAGCAGCGCATGGCTGCAAAAACGCCCCGGCCACAGCGTATCGTGCAACACCATCATCACCGCCTTGCCGCGCTCAACGGCAAGCTGCCGGAACAGCGCCAGCGCGACGGTCTGGTGCCGCAGGTCGAGGTGCTGGAGCGGCTCATCGAGCAGATAAAGCCGCGGCCCCTGCGCCAGAATCTGCGCGATGCGCGCGCGCTGGCGCTCGCCGCCCGAAAGCGTCGCGTAGCGCCGCTGCGCGAACTCCGTCATGCCGACTGCAGCAAGCGCGGCGAGCGCCGCCGCCTCATCTTCGCTCCCCCAGCCAAACCACGACTGCATGCGCGGGAAGCGTCCGAGCAGCACATATTCGAGCACGCCGCCCCAGAAGTTCGTCTCTTCCTGCTGCAACAGCACGCCGATCTCCCGCGCGCGCTGCCGGCTGTCGCCGGATTCGAGCGTGCTGCCGTTCAAAAGCACCACGCCATCGTCGCAGCGCGCGAGGCCGCTCAGGGCATGAATCAGCGTAGTCTTGCCACTGCCATTCACCCCCAGCACTGCCCACATCTGCCCGGGTTCGACGGTGAACGTCAGGTTGCGGCACAGCACTCGGCCCGGAACGCTCAGCGTGATGCCGTCACAATGCAGCATCAGCGCCGCCCTAGGAGTTTGTCGGACTTAACCACGACAAACTCCTAAAATGAAAAAAACCAAAGAATGAGACGAAAATAATGTTTAATTCCACGGTCGTTTCACCTCGGTTAGCATACAGGAACGACTTCTTGGCGGTTTTGTTTAAGGAGCTTGTCGGACTCAAGTCCTCCGGCAAGCTCCTAGCAGCACCAGCATCGCCGGCACGCCGAGCAATGCGGTCAGCACGCCCACCGGCAACTGCTGCGGCGCGAGCAGGGTGCGGGCAAGCGTATCGGCAAGCGTGAGAAAAGCACCGCCCAGCAACACGGCCAACGGCAGCAACGCACGGTGATTCGCCACACCCAGCAGCCGGATGGCATGCGGAATCAATAATCCGACGAAGCCGATGGCGCCGCCCAGCAGAACCGCGGCGACGGTGGCCAGCGCGGCGCTGAAAAATATCCCAAGCTGCAGCGGCGTCACCGCGACACCCAGCGCCTGCGCCTTGAGTTCGCCCAGGCCGAGCAAATCGAGCCGGGTCGCCTGCGTGATTCCCAGCGTGGTCAATACGGCGAGGATCAACCACGCCACCAGCGGATCCCCGGCATACGAAAGATCGCCCATCAGCCAGAACAGCATGCCCTTGACCTGTCCTTGCGGCGCCATCACCAGCGTCAGGCTGATCAGCGCCGACAACCCCGAGGACAATACGACGCCGGTCAGCAGCACGCGGTAGGCGTTCCAGTCGCCACGGCGGAAACTCAAGCCGAACACGATGACAATCGCGGCAATCGCGCCGATGAGGGCGGCTGTATTCATCAACACGGCGCCGGCGCCCAGCGTGAGCGCGGTCAACGCGCCCAGCGAAGCGCCGCTCGACACGCCCAGGATATAGGGATCGGCGAGCGCATTGCGCAACAGCACCTGCAACAGCACACCGGACAATGCGAGCAGCCCGCCGCAGGCGAACGCGGCCAGCGCGCGCGGCACGCGCAGTTGCCAGATCACGTCATGCGCCACGCCGGGCGCGGGGGAAAAAATGCCGTCGAACAGTTGCGGCACCGAGATCGGAAAAGTACCGGAGAGCAGCGCGGCAAACAGACTGGCCATGGCTGCCGTGAGCAGCGCGATAGCGAGGAACAGTGGGCGGGACATGGAATCAGTGTTGAGTGTTGAGTGTTGAGTGGTGAATGTTGAATGTTGAGTTTCCGGCAGCTTTCGACATCAATGTGCTCTACAAAAATTGAAACTAAACACTAAGCACTCAACACTCAGTCTCAATCGAGGCTGATGATGGGCCAGCCGTGGTTCACGGCGTGCGCGCGCAGCGTGGCGTCGGGGTCGACCGCCACCGGGCGCGTGACCAGCGAGA
>CAYIRZ010000342.1:0-3485 GCA_964365845.1 uncultured Streptomycetaceae bacterium | reverse complement strand
GAAATACGGGATAGCCTGGGGATGAAACCCGGGGATCGGATGACCTTCACGCTGATGGCGGACGGCACCGTGATCATGCGGGTGAAAACCAAGAGCATCATGGAACTGGCCGGCATGCTGCATAAGAAAGGCCGCAAAACCGTAACCCTCGATAAAATGTCGCCCTGATGCTTGGGATCGATACGAACGTTCTCGTGCGTTTCCTGGTCCGGGATGACGAGGCTCAGTTCGAAAAAGCTCGCAGGCTGATCAAACGCGAGATCGGGGCCGGAGAAAACGTGTTCGTGAACCTGTTGGTCCTCCTGGAAACCGAATGGGTGCTGCGAAGCCGGTATTTCCTACGGAAAACCGAAATCATCGAAGCGATTTCCAGGCTACTCGATGCCACGGAAGTCCAGTTCGAGGATGAGCCGGCCATCGAGGAAGCCCTGTTCATCTGGAAGGATGGCGCCGCCGAATTCGCGGATTGCCTCATCGGCGCCCACAACCGCAGACTAAGATGCCGGGCCACGGCGACGTTCGATGCGAAGGCGGTCAGGCTGCCCGGTTTCGTGGGCTTGTGACACGGACTCGGCACGAGCAATCCTTGCTCGCGCTTTCCGCGTGTCCTGGCAAGCCGGACAAGGGAAAGTCAGCGCCTTCCGTCCATGTTGTTGATTTAATCGTCAATACTATTTATACTTTGTTGATGAATAGATCAACACCATCAGATTTGAGGTCCGGGCCAGCCGGGCGCCTGCTCGAGTCCCTGCGTGCTGCGGCGAGGCGGCGTTTTGCGAGCGATGCCCAGTGGGCGCGCGCCTCCGGCGTGCCCAAGGAGACCTTGTCGAGGCTGGGAACGCGGCTGTCCTGCGATTCGCGCACGCTCTGGGCTTTGGCCAACGGCGCCGGGTGTGCTCTGGTGGCAGTGCCGGTGGCGGCCGGCGAAGATGATGGAAGCCTCAAGTCATTTGACCGGGACTACGAATCCTCGCTACTGGACCTGTGCGCCTCCGGCAATACGGATACCACTTTCTGGCGCGCGCACGGCCCGGCGTTTTTCATGGCCGGGCTGGCGACGCTGCTTGCCGGGTCCGACGGGTTTGACCGGCAGCGCTACCTGCGGCTCGCCGAATCACTGCATCTTGGCGTGACCACCCCGGAAGTCTTCGGGCTGTGGCTGAAGAAAAGCCCGGTGCGCCCGGCGCGGTTCCTCCCGATGCTCAGGGCCAGGATGCCCCACGCAACCCGCTCATGAAACCCGCTCATGAAACCCGATAAACGCGTATCGAAGGACTACCTCGATGCATTCGCGCAGATCGCGGGCAAGATCGCGCTATCCCTGAAGGGCGCGCCCTCCAGCGCGCTCCCGGTGCGCATGTTCATTGCCGGCGGTGCTGCGCTGCACCTGCACACCGGGGCCAGAATGTCCGAAGACATCGACGCCACCTTTTCCCGGCGACTTGTCCTTGCCGATGATATGAGCGTGTCCTATCGTGACGTCGATGGCCGGGCGCGCATTCTGTATCTGGATCGCAATTACAACGACACCCTCGGTCTGCTGCATGAGGACGCCTACGAGGAATCCATCCCGGTCTCCATGCCCGGGGTGGACGCCAGGCTGATCGATGTCCAGGTGCTCTCGCCCCTGGATCTCGCAGTGAGCAAACTGTCGCGGTTTTCCGACCAGGACCGTCAAGACATCGAGCACCTCGCTCGCGCGCGCCTGGTCAGCTCGAAGGCGCTGCGCCGACGGGCCGAAGAAGCTCTGAAGGGGTACGTCGGCAATATCGACACCCTGAAAAACACTATCGACATCGCTTGTCGCCTTGTCGATGGCGCAAATCCGCCGCGGCTGCGTTAGCGCAGACACCAAACCAAAGAACCGTTTCGCACTGAGCATTCTTTTCAATACCCGTTCTTCTCAATACCTTCTTTTCAATACCCCCTTGAGGGGTACACTGAGAAAAACAAAGATTCAGGAGTTATCTCTGCGCACTCCGTGCGAACCTTGTTGCGGTGGAAAGGGAATCAGAGAGACAACAGGATAGGTATTACCAGTTTATACTAGTAAGCTATTGTTTAATATGCGTTTATGGTTAAGGCCGCCCTGCGCAAACAGAACCAAATAATGTTTTCATTACGCGGGAGAAAATGTGACACGCCAGACCACTAAGCCAAGCCAACGCTGTCAGCGTGTGACCCGATATCAGACGGGGCAGTCCAGAGGATATCGGCTTTCAGGGTCGCCTACGGCTCCCAAATCATATGCAGAAACCTTTGTTTTCTGTCGGTTTTCGAATATGGTTACCGACAAGGTCATCGAAGAACTACGCGACGGGAAGTATCCCAACTTTTTGCGACAAAGCGCCGATCAATAATCACAGTCATGCAAACTCTCCGACACTACGTTGATCTCCGCGCGCGCGAGCAGCCCGACGCGCCTTACCTGATCGCCCCCGAAACCGGGAAAACGCTGACCTACGGCCAGCTGCAGCGCGATTCGCGCGACCTGGGCCGCTTTCTGCTGAAACTCGGGCTCAAGCAGGGCGACAAGGTCGCGCTGATGCTGCACAACGGCTATCAGACGGGACAGTTGCTGATCGGCGTGATGTATGCCGGCTTCACGGTCGCGCCGTTGAATCTGCTGGCGCAGCCCTCGCAACTGACCTATGTCCTGGATCACTCCGACACCCGGGTCGTCTTCACTACCGAAGAATTTTCCGAACGGCTGAAGACGGCGCTCGCCGGGATCAAGCGCGACATCACGGTGATCGTGATCGATCCCGACGCGACGAAAATTTTCGACACCGCCGCCCTGCCCCTCGCCTTGCCGGAAGTCGAAGAGGCCGACGATGCGCTGCTTATGTACACCTCGGGCACGACCGGCAAGCCCAAGGGCTGCGTGCTCACCCACAGGAGCGTATGCGCCGGCGGCGAATTCACCAGCCGCGCGCACCAGCTCACGGCGCAGGACCGCGTGCTGTGCGCGCTGCCGCTCTACCACATCAATGGCCAGATCGTGACCGCAGTGGCGCCGCTGGTGCACGGCGGCAGCGTGGTGATGCCGCACCGCTTCAGCGTCGGCAACTACTGGGAACTGGCCGCACAACATCGCTGCACCTGGATCAACGTCGTGCCGACCATCATCGCCTATCTGCTCAATGCGCCCGATCCGCGCGCAGCAAAGCTCGACATCTCGAGCGTGAAGTTCTGCCGCTCGGCTTCCGCCCCGCTGCCGCCCGAACTGCACCGCGCCTTCGAAGAAAAGTTCGGCATCAGCATCATCGAGACCTTCGGCATGACCGAAACCAATGCGCCGTGCTTCACCAACCCCTACGATCGGGCCAAACGCAAGATCGGCAGTCCCGGGCAGGCGTTCGGCAACGAGGCAAAAATCATCGCTCCCGAAACCGGCGCAACGCAGCCGCCCGGCGTGCCGGGCGAGATCATGGTGCGCGGCGACAATGTGATGAAGGGCTATTACAAGGACCCGGAAAACACCG
>CAYIRZ010000341.1:1667-3492 GCA_964365845.1 uncultured Streptomycetaceae bacterium | reverse complement strand
CATCGCCAGGAAAACCAGCACAAGCTTGCTCATCCATACCTTCATGTTTCCTCCTTATCAAAAGTCAGGCTATTCTACGGCAGTCTCCTCCCTGAAAAATATTGCGCGTGTCACGCCTTGGCGCCGCGTCTTCCGGCCACGGGAAGTTTTGGCGGGTTCGCCGGCTTGCCGGGTCCCCACACGCGGCTGTAGTAGGAATCCGCAAGCTGCAATGCGGCCACCGGATTGTGGCCGAGCACGCGGTCCTTGGCGACCAGCACCGTTGTCAGCCCCTTGGCGTATTTGAAGAACAGGCTGTCGTGACCGATGCACAGACCCAGCACGACGTTGAACTCGCAGCCGTGTTCATTGAGCAGCTCGGCCTGGCACACCGGGTTGCAGAGCGCCTCGAATTGTCCGGGGCGGACCTTCTCGTGATCGGCAATGCCCAGGTCCTCCTTCGGGATGCTGCCCGTCTTGCACGCGACCGACACCACCTCGAAGCCATGGCTTTCAAGAATGCCGCTCAACACGCAGGCGTGATCGACGAAGCTGATGCAGTTCGCGATGCCGATCCGGCGATAGCCCATGCGCTTGGCGAATTGCACGATCTCTTCGACCCGCGTCCACTTGCAGTAGCCTTCGGATTCGACCAGCGCCGATTCCCGCGAGACCTTGCGCGTCTCGGGGTCGTCATACAGCAAGCGCGCCCGCGCCTGGCTCCCGGGATCGACTTTGGTGGGGCAGAAGCCCGGACCGCGCTCCGCCTCCTCTCCCTGCCGGCAGGCTCTGACCGTGGGCGGGCAATACGCGCAAGCGGGATCTTCGTATTTCATAGCAGTTCCTTCCACGGAATATCCTCAGAACACTATAGATGGCCGCGCGAGGGGAAAACTTGTTCCAGATCAAATCAGGTAAAGCTTGCATTGTTCCGGGAAGTGTAGAGAATATGCCTCTTTTTTGTCCTTGAGGCCTTAATGAAAAATACGACCGCTTCCTCCGCCAGCACCCTGGGAACGTTGCCACGCTGGATTTTCATGAGCCGCTGGCTGCAGGCGCCGCTTTATCTCGGGCTGATCGTGGCGCAAGGCCTGTATGTCTGGCAATTCTGGGCCGAGCTGGTGCATCTCATCGGTCTGATGACCGTAAAAAGCATCACTGAAACCGAAATCATGCTGATCGTGCTGGGACTGATCGACGTGGTCATGATTTCCAATCTGCTGGTCATGGTCATCGTCGGCGGGTGGGAAACTTTCGTCTCGCGCCTGGAACTTGAAAAGCACCCGGACCAGCCCGAGTGGCTGTCGCACGTGAATGCCGGCGTGCTGAAGGTCAAGCTGGCGACCGCCATCATCGGCATCTCGTCGATTCACCTGCTCAAGACCTTCATCAACGCCGCCAACTATGATGAAAAAACGCTGCTGTGGCAGACCGTGATCCACCTGGCTTTCGTGATATCAGCCGTAGCCATCGCCTTTACCGAGAAGCTCACCCAATCGACCGCGCAAGCCCAAAAGCATCATAAAAGCGGCCTTGCCAGGCCAGTGGAAAGCCCCCAGCCCGGCGTCTGATTCATGGAACCGAATCCGGACAACTTTTTTCTCGCAGAGCATGCCCGGTTGCTGCTCGACAGCTATCAGTGCCTGATCGGGAAGGAACTGGCGCCGGCCGGCGATCCGGCGCAACGCGCACAGGCGCTATACAAAGCGGATTTCATCATTGTCTCGCACGACACCGCGCCCGACCCGGTGTTCAACTACGCCAATCTTGCCGCGCAACGTTTGTTCGGGATGGGCTGGGACGCCTTCGTCGCGCTGCCGTCACGCCTTTCCGCAGAGCCGACTCA
>CAYIRZ010000341.1:0-1567 GCA_964365845.1 uncultured Streptomycetaceae bacterium | reverse complement strand
CAAATAGAACCTGCTCACATAAAAAAACCGCGCAGGAATCAATCCAATGCGCGGTTAAACACTTCCCCCACAGGAGGAGGAGCCAGGGGGGAACCAACACCCCCAATATACTGAAATCACCCGTGCAAATCTGTTAAATAGTTCACTAAGCAAGAATTTCCCCGATCTGTTCCTGGCGCAGCAACTCGTAGACGAACGCTTCCAGTTCCGGGCCGAGAGCGTCGCGGGCGGAGACCATGCCGATGGGCCGGCCCTCTTCGACCACCGGCACATGCCTGAACCTTCCCTCATGCATCATCTGCAGCGCGAGCACGAAGGAATCGTCAGGACGGATGGTCCGCGGATTGCCGGTCATGACCTCGGCAAGCGGGGTGGCGTTCCCGTCGCGCCCCTCGGCGAGTACGCGGCATACCGCATCACGCTCGGTGAACACCCCCACAAGCTTGCTGTCTTCCACCACCATGATCGCCCCCACACGACGCTGTTTCATCAGGCGGGCCGCCTCGCTGACCGTGGTGTTCGCCGGCGCGGTAAGGAGCTCCTGCTGGTCGATGATCATTCTGATGGTTCGTTGCGTCATATTGAGTCTCCGGTTCGCCAACATCTTAACAACCGTCGGATAACGGCTTTATGTTACGGGCTCTAAGTGGTACGGTCAAACGCCGGCGCTACGCTGTGGCGCGCAAGAATAATTGCGTCACCCGGTTTGTTCGCTCAGCAGATCCTGCGCCAGATACTGCTGGCGGAAGATCTCGAACGGCACCGTGTCCTGGGCTTCGATTTGCTGCTGCGCGGCGAGCGACTTCTCTGCCATGCGCGCATAGCGGGCTTCCACTGCGGCAGCCAGGGGCAACTCCAGCAGGTCACTCCGATGTCGTAGCGACCGGGCCAGCGCGAAGCCGTGATAGGAGTTGTCGTAGTTCTGCATCATCTCGCACAGGATACGGGCGGAAGGCGTTAACGAAGAATTCCCGAGGGCGGCGGCGGCGGACGACAAAGCATCCCGGTATGCGCTGCCGTGGAAAGCAGCGTCGAGGGCGGCGGCGATGGGCTCGCACTCGCGCAGCAGTTCGCCACCCCATTCGGCCGGGGTAAGTTCTTCGCCGCGCCTGGCCAACCGCAGGTCCGGGTCCCGGCCCCTTTCGGCGACCCGGTGCTGGTTACGCGACATGGCGGCGATTTCCTCCGGCGTGTCCGGAGCGCTGTCGCTCAACAGGCAATGCAGCAAAAACACGTCGAGAAAGCGGATCGTCTCGGCCGTGATGCCGATGGGACAGAAAGGGTCGAGATCCATACAGCGCACTTCGACATACTCGACGCCGCGCTCCCTCAGCGCATGCAAGGGCCGTTCGCCCGGGCGGATCGGCCGCTTCGGCCTGATCGTCCCGTAGAACTCATTTTCGATCTGCAGCAGGGTCGTGTTGAGTTGCAGGTAGTCCTCGCCGTCGCGTATGCCGATGGCCGCGTACTGCGGGTAGGGTTCGGTGAGCGCGCCATAGAGCGAGCGTGCGTAGCTTTCCAGGCTGTTGTAGCTCACGGCGAGCGCGGCTTGCGCGTCGCTCTGGTA
>CAYIRZ010000340.1:0-3522 GCA_964365845.1 uncultured Streptomycetaceae bacterium | reverse complement strand
TAATCGAGGAAAAATCGTGCGCATGGCGCACGCTACGCAAATTTTATCAGCCCCGCCGCTTCGACCAAACTCGCCACCACTTTATCGCAATCCATCGCGCGCACATCGTAGCCTTCATTGTAACCATAGGACACGCAGAATATCGGGCAACCAGCAGCGCGCGCGGCCAGGGCATCGTGGTGCGAATCGCCGATATGCAGATTGTGGCTGGGGTGCACCCCCATCTGCTCGCAGGCGTGCAGCAGCGGCAGTGGATGAGGCTTTTTCTCCGTCAGCGTATCGCCGGATACGGCCAGCTCGAAATAATCGGCGAGGCCGGTGGCGCGCAGCAGTGGTTCAGTAAAGGCGGCCGCCTTGTTGGTGATGCAGGCCATTTTCAGTCCCATGCGGCGAAACGCGGCTAAACCTTCGAGTACGCCCGGATAAGGCGTCGACGCGCGGCCATTGACCGCGGCGTAGTGCGGCTTGAACACGGCCAGCGCGCGCGCGGAAAATTCCGCGCTGGGCGGCGCATCGGCGGTGATGCAACGATTCACCAGATTGGCGATGCCGCGGCCGATGAAATCGCGGATTTCGGTTTCAGTGCGGCGCGGCAAGCCCAGTTCGTCAAGCATGGCGTTGGCCGCCACGGCCAAGTCGGGAGCGGTATCGAGCAAGGTGCCATCAAGATCGATGCTGACGCTACGCACGGCGATTGGAAAATGCATGACTAGGCTTTCGCCAGTTCGGCGCGCATGGCGGCGATGGTGGCCGGGTAATTCTCCGTGTTGAAAATGGCCGAACCGGCGACGAAAGTATCCGCGCCGGCGCGCGCAATCTCGGCGATATTGTCGACTTTCACGCCGCCGTCGATTTCCAGCCAGATGCCCTTGCCGCTGGCGTTGATGCGGCTACGCACGGCTTTCAGCTTCGCCAGTGCTTCGGGGATAAATTTCTGCCCGCCGAAACCCGGATTGACCGACATAATCAACACCAGATCAAGCCTTTCCAGAACGTGATCCAGGTAGTGCAGCGGCGTCGCCGGGTTAAACACCAGCCCCACCTTGCAGCCCTGCTCTTTAATCAGACCGATGGTGCGGTCGATATGCTCGGAGGCTTCGGGATGAAACGAAATGATATTGGCGCCAGCCTTGGCGAAATCGGGAATGATGCGGTCGACCGGCTTTACCATCAGGTGCACGTCGATCAGCGCCTTGGTCAGCGGGCGTATGGCCTCGCATACCAGAGGCCCGATCGTCAGATTGGGCACGTAATGGTTGTCCATGACGTCAAAGTGCACGAGATCGGCGCCGGCGGCGGCGACGTTCTGCACTTCCTCGCCAAGTTTGGCGAAATTTGCCGAGAGTATGCTCGGTGCGATCCTGTAGGTCATGCGCCAAAAAACATCAATGTTGACGCGGACATTGTAACTGTTAACGGGCGCCGGGCACTAGCAGTCTGTCGGACTTTGCTAAGGTACGCGGGGACGAATGCAACCGGTACGGCTTTTGCTCAAGCCGGGGCGACAGACTGCTAGCCACTTGCCTGTCGCGGCGAATTCGTGTGCAATAGACCCATGACCGGAACAAAACACGATATTACCGTGGCGACACGCGTCACCTTCATCCCCAATCAATCCGATGCGGGGGACGGCCGCTATGTGTTTGCCTACACCATCACCATCACCAACACCGGCAGCGTTCCCGCGCAACTGATCAGCCGGCACTGGATCATCACCGACGCCCATAACCAGGTGCAGGAAGTAAAAGGAGATGGCGTGGTCGGCGAGCAGCCGTATCTGCGGCCCAACGAGAGCTTTGAATATACCAGCGGCACCGCCATCGCCACCCCAGTCGGCACCATGCGCGGCAGTTATCGGATGGTGGCAGAAGATGGCGTGCAGTTCGATGCCACCATTCCGGAGTTCACGCTGTCCATGCCGCGCGTGCTGCACTAGCAAGCAGCCTGTCGGACTTGGCCCCCGTTCACCGGAACGGGTAGTGTTAACGGATCGCCGTCGAGCGACGCTGCGGCGACAGGCTGCTTAATAAAGAAGCTTTACGTGTCGAAACCCTATGCTAACCTGATCAAACGTCACTTGCATGGCGTTGTTTTCACCCCGTTCCTTGGTGTTTTTCATTTTAGGAGTTTGTCGAACGCAAGTCCGGCAAACTCCTAATCGTCACCGGATTTTTTGCGCGGCAAGGTCCACCATACGATGAAGATGAGTATCAACAGCGCGATACCGGCCTCGAGCAATAACCAGAGCAGCGATTCCATGGCGATGAACGGCGTTATACTTTGATGAATGCCGCACTTTAACGAATCAGCACCGAAAATCCAACCGCGCATGATGCGCTGGATACTGGTTTGCGCATTACTGTGGCTTGCCGGCTGCGAGACGCTCCCTCCGCCCAAGCCCGCCGTTCCGCCTGCTCCCGCGCCATCCCTTCCGCCTGCGGCACTACCCGCTCCCCCTCCCCAGCCGGCGCCGCCCGCTGCCGGCATCGGCGCGACACTCCGGCAAGCCTCATGGGCGGATCTTCCCGACTGGCACGAGGAAAATCCGGCGCTGGCGTGGGATGCCTTTCTTGCGAGCTGCGGCCCGCTCAAGGGCCGCGAAAGCTGGCGCGATGTCTGCACTGTCGCGCTGCAGATCGGCAAGCCGGACCGCGTCACCGCGCGCCGCTTTTTCGAGTTCAACTTCACGCCCTATCAACTCGTCAATCTCGACGGCAGCAGCGAGGGTCTGGTCACCGGCTATTACGAGCCGCTGCTGCGCGGCAGCCTCAAGCCGTCACGGCGTTACCGCTATCCGCTATACGGTGTGCCCGAAGATCTGCTCGTCATCGATCTCGCCGAGCTTCATCCCGAACTCAAGGGCATGCGCCTGCGCGGCAGGATCGAGGGACGGCGCGTGGTGCCCTATTTCGACCGTGAGCAGATCGAGAACGGCAGGGCCGCCGTGCGCGGCAAGGAAATCGCCTGGGTCGACGATGCCATTGATCTTTTTTTTCTGCAGATTCAGGGTTCGGGACGCATCCAGCTCGACAACGGCGAGACGCTGCGCGTCGGCTACGCCGACCAGAACGGCTACCCCTACCGCTCGATAGGACGCTGGCTGGTGGAGCGCGGCGAACTGCTGCTCGAAAAAGCCTCGATGCAGGGCATCAAGGCCTGGGCTCGGCAGAATCCGGACAAGCTTTCCGAGCTATTGAATCACAATTCGAGTTACGTCTTTTTCCGCGAACTGCCGCGCGATCTGCCCGGTCCGCCCGGCGCGCTCGGGGTGCCGCTCACCGCGCAGCGCAGCGTCGCGGTCGATCCGCGTTTCGTGCCGCTCGGCGCGCCGGTGTTCCTCGCGACGACCTGGCCCAACTCGAGCCGTCCGCTCAACCGCCTGATGCTGGCACAGGACACCGGCGGCGCGATACGCGGCGCGATACGGGCAGATTTTTTCTGGGGTTTCGGCGAAGAGGCGGCGCGCGAGGCCGGGCGCATGAAACAACCGCTGCGCATGTGGGTGCTGCTGCCTAACGGGTT
>CAYIRZ010000339.1:0-3546 GCA_964365845.1 uncultured Streptomycetaceae bacterium | reverse complement strand
ATCCCCACGCCGCGCGCGCCGTAGCGCTGCGCCGCCGTGATCACGATGCGGCCGTCGCCACATCCCAGGTCATAGACCGTGTCCTTGTTTGTCACCGCCGCCAGTTCGAGCATCTTGTCCACCACTTCATTCGGCGTCGGCACGAAGATCACGTCCAGCGAGCGTAGCTCCGCCGCCTGCGCCAGGTGCGGTGCGCGGTATTCCGAAGCGCCCGTCAGGCCGGATGCCCCCAATGCGGCCAGCGCGGCCAGAAACCGTCTTCTTTGCATGTGTCGCCTCCTGTCAAAGCACTGGCAAACTCTACCCCATCGACCAGGAGTTTGTCGGACTTAGCCCCGACAAACTCCTATCACGGCAGTTGCGCCGCGTTCATGCGCGACAGGATAATTTCGGCGCGCCGCTGCAAATAGGCGGTTTCGCGGCCCGGAACGTAGCGGCGCGGACTCGGCACCATCGCCGCCAGGCGCGCCGCCTGCTCCGGACCGAGCGCCGCCGCCGCGATGCCGAAGTGATAACGCGCCGCCGCCTCGGCGCCGAACACGCCATTGCCCCATTCGATGACGTTGAGGTAGATCTCGAGGATACGGCGCTTGCTCATGATGGTTTCGATCATCACCGTGATCGCCGCTTCCTGGGCCTTGCGCCACCACGTGCGCTCTCCCGACAGGAACAGGTTCTTCGCGAGCTGCTGGCTGATGGTGGAGCCGCCGGCGACCACCTTGCCTTTCCTCTGGTTCTTTTCATACGCCTTCTGTATCGCCTCCCAGTCGAAGCCCTCGTGATCGAGAAACTTGGCGTCTTCGGCGGCGATGATGGCACGCTTGAGGTGAACCGAAATGCGGCTATACGGCATCCACTCGTGATTGAGCATCGCTTTCGGATTTTTCTCGCGCAGCTTTTCCAGCCGGCTTTCCATGAATGCCGTCGTCTCGGGATTGTGCCCGACCCAGTGCCAGATATGGACCACGAACCAGAACTGGACCAGCAGCAGCGCGATCAGCGCCAGCAGCACGGAGCGCCAGGTCCAACGCAAAATCAGTCGCATGGCAAGTAAGCGGTAAGCGGTAAGCAGTGAGCGGTTAAGTGCCGCACCCTTGTCCTTAGGCTGGCCTGTTCGCCGCTCACTGCTCGCCGCTCACTGCTCGCCGCTCACTGCTCGCCGCTCACTGCTCGCCGCTCACGCTTTTTTTCAGCATTTCAATTACCGGCGCGGTCTGCGGCCGCATCCCGCGCCAGATGAAGAAGGATTCGGCGGCCTGCTCGACCAGCATGCCGGTGCCGTCGGCGATGCGCGCGCCGCGCGCCTGCGCAAAGCGCAGAAACGGCGTCGTTTTGCCGTAGACCATGTCGTAGGCCAGCGCGCCGGTGGCGAAGATGGCGTCGGGCAAGGGCGGCATTTCGTCACTCAATCCGGCCGATGTGGCGTTGATGACCAGGTCGAACTGCGCGCCGCCCAGAGCCTCATAGGGATGCACCGAGATGCCGCGGACCGCGAAACTCTGGAATTTCTCAAAATGCCCGGCCAGGCGTGCAGCCTTATCGAGCGTGCGGTTGGCGACGACGATCTGCCCGGGCTGCTCGCGCAGCAACGGTTCCATCACGCCATAGGTGGCGCCGCCTGCGCCCATCAGCAACAGCCGCTTGCCCCGGATCGGGCACCGCAGGTTATCCTTGATATCGCGCACGAGCCCGAGGCCGTCGGTGTTGTAACCCACCATACGCCCGTCGATGAACTTGATGGTATTCACGGCACCGGCATCCAACGCATGGCCCGCGCGCTCATTAACGAGATTCCATGCTTCATGCTTGAACGGCAGAGTTACGTTTAGCCCCTTGCCGCCCGTATCGCGGAATTTCAACGCCGCGTCCCTGAAGCCGTCGAGCGGCGCGAGTATCATCGTATAAGAAATGTCCTGCCCGGTCTGGCGCGCGAATTCGGCATGTATCAGTGGCGACCTGCTGTGCGCGACCGGATTGCCGATTACCGCGTAGTTGTCGGTCATGGCAAGCGTCGTCGTTGCCCTACTCGGTAACGAGCTGGTCGGACCGGGTGAAAGTCCACGTCCGCGTGATGCTGAGGATGTCCGTGTCCCTGGCGATATCCGTGGGGAACGGCGCGAACGGCGCGGCGAGATTGACGATCCTGAGTGCCGCATCGTCGAGAACCTTCTGGCCCGATGATCGGTTGATCTCGATTTTCTCGATTGAACCGTCGGGTTTGACTGAGACGGTGGCCACCAGGCTGCCGTAGATTCTCTGGTCGCGCGCGGCCTGCGGATAATTCAGCTCGCCGACACGCTCGATTTTCAGACGCCAGTCCTCGATGTAGCGCGCGAAGCGAAATTCCTGGGTGCGTGCGCCGACAAACCGGCGCCGCGGCCGTTTCTGGTAATCATCCCAGTTCTTGCTGATCTGGGCTTCGAGCCGGGCGATCTCCAGGCTGCGCTGCACCAGATCCGTGGCATTCGGCACGGCACGCGCCTCGGTCTGCGGCTGGGGCTGGGATGGCGCGGATTCGACTTTGGCCTGCGACTTGGCCTGCGTCATCAACTGCCGCGCTTCCCGTTCCAGCCGCTGGACGCGCTGCGCCGCCATGGTGAGGTCGGCGGCCTGCTTGTCGTGGCGCGTCACCGGCAGCGGGCTTTTGGCACGGCGATCCGCATCGGTATTGCCGCCGCCATCGAGGTTGTGCTGGGCGAGCGCATCGGCGCTGGGCGGCCGACTGATGGACTTGGTGTTGACCAGCACGACTTCCAGCGGCCGGGCGAGAGGGTTGAACTGGGAAGGATCCGGCATCTTGAACGTGAGGCCGAATATGACGATGGCGTGGACCAGCAGGGAAAACAGCACCGCCGCCTGCATGCGCGATGATGCGTCCAGCGCCGCATAACGCCGGTCGAGGGCGGCAAAACGGCGCTCGATATCGGCAACGCGTGCATCGAGTTCGGCAACCGCGCCGCGCCACGGCACATGCCGCGCGTGGCGTCCGCGCCGTTGCAGCGGCACGACTTTCCTGACTGGTAGCAACCCCATGAGACCCATTCTACCTAACGGCAGAGGCCATGAATAGAAATCTCTTTTATAACTGAAGGTTGTATGAAAATCTTAAAGCTAAGGTGCGGTTGGGACAGCCGGCGCTAGCAGCCTGTCGGACTTGGCTCCATTCGCCGGAACGCGTAGCGTTAACGGATCGCTGTTAACCGATGCTTTGGCGACAGGCTGCTTAATAAAGAAAGATTACTTGTCGAAACCCTATGCTAAGGAATCTCTGATTAAGTCATCCTCGCGAAGGCGGGGACCCATAGATGGACGCCCCCGTTTTGCCAAGCGATCAATTGGTGATGACTAGAAGGTAAAGATTGCAGCCATAGATCCGGACTTTGTATGAGGCTTATGCCTCGGTCCCTGATGGAATCGGCTGACGGGGTCCTCATCACGGTCGCGCACTCGAAGTGTGCTGGGTTCGTGTCAGGTTTGGCCCGTCACGGTCTGACCTGTCTTGCCATCACGTCATGATTGCCTGAGCAATCGGTGGAAGCCCTCCTT
>CAYIRZ010000338.1:0-3566 GCA_964365845.1 uncultured Streptomycetaceae bacterium | reverse complement strand
GCAGCTTGTCCACCAGCGTGGTCTTGCCGTGGTCGACGTGGGCGATGATGGCGATATTGCGGAGGGAGCGGGGCATTGAACAACCTGAGTTTAAAAAAGTCCGCGATTGTAGCACGGCCGGCATGCTATTTCCTTGAATTTTCTGGATTAGCCGGCCGGCGCCGCGACGGAGGAAGCGTGCGCGCCGGGCCAACAGGCATCCGCCACGATAACGAACAGACCGCAAAAAAACTCGCTATTTCTTCGGCTTACCTGTATAGTGCGCGCACCTCGAAGCAACTCAGGTTGCTTAAATTCGAGTTGCATCTGTCCCTGACCCCTCCGATTTCAGCTTCCTTCCCCGAATAGCTGCTTCCGCCACGGTTAGCGACGATTCCCGTGCGCCGGCGGCTTTTACTTTTAGCCCGTCTTTGCGGTAGCAGTTATGCCTGCGCGTTTTGTTATGCCTCATTTTTATGAAGGTTTTGTAATGTTATTTGAATCCTTGAATCTGAATCCCGCCATACTACAGGCGCTGGCCGCCTCCGGTTACAACGAACCGACGCCGGTGCAGGCGCAGGCGATACCCGATGCGATTTCGGGCCACGATCTGATGGTGTCGGCGCCGACCGGCACCGGCAAAACCGCGGCGTTCGTGCTGCCGGCGCTGCAGCGTCTGGCGCAGCCTTCGGCCAAGTCCGGCCGCGGCCCGCGCGTGCTGGTGCTGACGCCGACGCGCGAACTCGCGCTGCAGGTTACGAGCGCTGTCGAGAAATACAGCAAGTTCATGCATCGCCTGCGCACCGGCACGGTGCTCGGCGGCATGCCGTACCCGAAACAGCGCCAGCTGCTCGACCGGCCGCTCGATATTCTGGTCGCAACCCCCGGCCGCCTGATCGATTTCATGGATCAGGGCCGGGTCGATTTCTCGCGCGTTGAAATACTGGTGCTGGACGAAGCCGACCGCATGCTCGACATGGGCTTCATCAAGCCGGTCGAGAAAATCGCGGCGGCCATGCCCGCCGGGCGCCAGGTGCTGCTGTTTTCCGCGACGCTCGACGGCAACATCGCCCGGCTCGCCCGCACCCTGTTGCGCAATCCCAAGCTGATCGAGGTCGCCGCTTCCAAGGCGTACTATGAAAACATCGAGCAACGCCTGCATCACGTCGACGACGGCGGCCACAAGCGCAAGCTGCTCGACCACCTGCTGGCCGATACGGACTTGAACCAGGCGATCGTGTTCACCTCCACCAAGCGCGGCGCCGACAAGCTCGCCGAAGACCTTCACGGCCGCGGCCACTCCGCGGCGGCGTTGCACGGCGACATGAACCAGTCGCAGCGCAACCGCACGCTTTCCAGGCTGCGCAGCGGCAACGTGCGGGTGCTGGTGGCGACCGACGTTGCCGCGCGCGGCATCGACGTGTTGACGATCACGCACGTCATCAACTACGATCTGCCGAAGGTCGCGGAAGACTATGTGCACCGCATCGGCCGCACCGGCCGCGCGGGTGCGAATGGAATCGCGATTTCGTTCGCGGCGCCGGACGACAGGTCACAACTGCGGCAGATCGAGCGCTTCACCGGCAACCCGATCCAGGCGCACGTGGTGCCGGGGCTGGAACCGAAAGCGAAAGCGCGCGGTGATTTTTCCGCCGACAGCCGCAAACCCTATCGCGGGCAGGCGGTCAATCGTCGCAACGACGGTGGCGCGCAGCCGCGCCGGGATTCCGGGCGCAAGTTTGGAAACGGCAGGGCGAGCCGCGCGTATTCCTGAACACATACGCCGGCTGACGGCGACAGGTTCTACGTTTTAAAAATCCCCCTGCGCCGTGCGGCGCAGGGGGATTTTTTTATTTGAGGCGCGGGTTCAGCACGTCGCGCAAGCGGTCGCCGGCCAGGTTGATGGCCACGATGGTGATGAGCAGCGCGATGCCGGGGAAGAAGCTGATCCAGTACTTGCCCGAGAGCAGGTGGGTGAAGCCGTTGGCGATCAGCAGCCCCAGTGAGGGCGAGGTGATCGGCATGCCGAGGCCGAGGAAGGAGAGGGTGGCTTCGAGCACGATCGCATGCGCCACCTGTACCGTCGCCACGACGATGAGCGGCGGCAGGCAGTTGGGCAGGATGTGGCGGAAGACGATGCGGGCAGGGCTGTAGGCCAGACAGACAGCGGCATCGACATACTCCTTCCGTTGTTCGACCAGTGCCGTGCCGCGCACGGTGCGCGCGTAATAGGCCCACTGCACTGCAATCAGCGCGACGATGATTTTATCGATGCCCTGGCCGAGCAGCGCCAGCAGCACCAGCGCGATCAGGATGGCCGGAAACGAGAGCTGGAGGTCGACGATGCGCATGATCAGACTGTCCAGCCAGCCGCCGGCATAAGCCGCGGCGAGCCCTATCGCCATGCCGATTGCCAGCGCGGCCAGCGTGGACAGCGCGCCCACGGCGAGGCTGATGCGCAATCCGTGGAGTATGGCCGACAGCATGTCGCGGCCCTGGTCGTCGGTGCCGAGCCAGTAGGTCATTCCATCCATGCTTTTGGCGCCCGGCGCAAGCTTGGAATCGAGAATGTCGAGCTGCGCCAGATCGTAGGGGTTCTGCGGCGAAATGAGCGGCGCAAATAGCGCGGCGGTCAGGATCAGCGCGAGCAGCACGGCCGCTGCCAGCGCCAGGCGGCTGGCGGCGAACTGGCGCGCAAAGTGCGGTGCCGGCGGCATGCGTCGAGCCGCACTCACGCTCTTGCTCCAGCGGCGCGCACGCGCGGATCGAGCACCGAGTAGCACACGTCTACCGCGAAGTTGATCACGATAACGATGAACACGATGAGCAGCAGATAGGCAACGATCACCGGGCGGTCGAGCACGTTGATCGAGTCGATCAGAAGCTTGCCCATGCCCGGCCATGCGAAAATCGTCTCGGTGACGACGGCGAATGCGATCAGCGAACCGAATTCGAGCCCGATCACCGTGACGACCGGGATCATGATGTTCTTCAGCACATGCACCGTCACCACGCGCGGCAGCGACAGGCCCTTGGCGCGCGCGAAGCGGACATAGTCCTGCAGCAGCGCCTCGCGGGTGCCGGCGCTCGTCAGGCGGATCAGCAGCGAGAGCTGAAACAGCGCGAGATTGACCGCGGGCATCAGCAGGTGCCTGATGCCGTCCCAGGTGAACAGGCTGAGTTCGACGCCGAGCACGCTGACGGTTTCGCCGCGGCCGGTGGGCGGCAGCCATCCCAGCCACACCGAAAACACCATGATCAGCAGGACTCCCACCCAGAAGGTCGGCAGGCTGAAGCCGAATATCGAACCCGCCATGATGGTCCTGCCGCTGAAGGAATCGGGTTTGAGACCCGCCCACAGCCCGAGCGGAATGCCAAACAGTACTGCGATCACCATGGCGCTCAGCGCAAGCTCGAAAGTCGCCGGCATGCGCTGCAGGACCAGCCCGATTGCCGGCACGCTGGATACGAATGATTTGCCGAGGTCTCCGGAGAGGGCGTTGACGAGGAAGCTCCGGTACTGCAGCCACAACGGCTGGTCGAGGCCGAGCGCGGCGGTGGCGCGCGCGATTTCCGCCTGGTCGGCC
>CAYIRZ010000337.1:0-3570 GCA_964365845.1 uncultured Streptomycetaceae bacterium | reverse complement strand
GTCCCATCAGCCACCCCATCTTTCCTGTTGTCATCAGCGTAGCGTCCCGGCGTCCCCATTAGCGGGCCGCTGGCTTCGCTTACGCAACGCTTCGATCGATGCCTCCGGCCAGCCAGGCCAAGGCCCCCAGGCCCGCGGTACGGCCGCTCGCGAAACAGGCAGTCAGCAGATAACCTCCCGTGGGCGCCTCCCAGTCCAGCATTTCGCCTGCACAGAATACACCCGGTACGGAGCGAATCATCAACCGCTCGTCCAGCGCTTCGAAGGCAACGCCCCCTGCGCTGCTGATTGCCTCATTTAGGGGGCGCGCTGCAACGAGTCGCAGCGGCAGTGCTTTGGTCGCTGCGGCAAGGCGGGCAGGGTGCGTGAAGTCCGGCGCCGGCACCAATTCCCGCAACAGTCCGGCCTTCACGCCTGTAATGCCCAGCCGGCTCCGCAGGTGGTTCGCCAGCGATCGGCTGCCCCGCGGTTGCGATAGTTTCTCCACGAGGCGCTGCGGTTCCTTGCCGGGCGCCAGATCTAGGTGAACGACCGCGCTACCCGCTGCCGCAATCTCGTCACGCAAGCGCGCGGACAACGCATAGATCAGGCTGCCCTCGACGCCGGTCGCCGTGACCATGAACTCGCCGTGCTGGCGATAGGCAATGCCATTCAAGTCGGTGAAGGTCGCCGCCACCGACTTCACGGGGTGGCCGGCGAAATGCGTGCGAAAATGTTCGCTCCAGCCAACGTCAAAACCGCAGTTTGAGGGGCGCAGCGCCGCGATGGGGACACCGCGCTGCGCGAGCAGCGTCACCCACGTGCCGGTGGAGCCGAGTCGTGCCCAACTGCCGCCGCCGAGCGCGAGCACGACCGTGTCGGCGTGTATTGCTTGTTCACCCTGCGGCGTTGCAAAGCGCAGCGCACCGCTCTCGTCCCAGCCGCACCAGCGATGACGCATGTGGAAGTTCACGCCGCCTTCGCGCAACCGCCGCAGCCATGCGCGCAACAGCGGCGCCGCTTTCATCTCGGTGGGAAACACGCGGCCGGAACTGCCCACGAAGGTGTCGACGCCAAGTTCGCGGACCCAGCTACGCAGGGCTGCAGGCCCGAATGCCTCGAGCAGCGGTTCGATCTGTGCGCGGCGCGCGCCATAGCGCGAAAGAAACAGCTCGGACGGCTCGGAGTGAGTGAGATTCAGTCCGCCCCTGCCAGCCATCAGAAACTTGCGCCCCACGGAGGGCATGGCATCAAAGAGATCGACTCGCACGCCGCCTTCGGTCAATACCTCCGCGGCCATGAGTCCGGCAGGGCCGCCGCCGATGACCGTGACCGATCGGGCGCGGACGCTATCCGCCGGGAGCATCGATGATTAACGCAATCATGAGGGTCATGAAGGCTCGCTTCGCGCGTCCGCGCTTCTGACTATGCTCAAGGCCACGGCTTCAGCCACTCTGATGCCATCGACCGCGGCGGACAGAATGCCTCCCGCATAGCCCGCGCCTTCTCCCGCAGGAAACAGCCCGCGGGTATTCAGGCTCTGGAAATCGTCCTTGCGTGTGATGCGTATCGGGGAAGACGTGCGCGTCTCGACCCCGGTCAGCACGGCGTCGTGCATGGCGAAACCCCTGATCTGCTTGTCGAAGGCGGGGAGGGCTTCGCGCAGCGCCGCTATCGCGTAATCGGGCAGGCAGCCGCTGAGGTCGGTTAAATTGACGCCGGGCGTATAAGACGGCAGTACCGAACCCAGTGCCGTGGATGGCCGGCCGGCAAGGAAATCGCCCACCAGTTGCACTGGCGCGGCGTAAGTGCCGCCGCCTGCCTGGAACGCGCATTCCTCCCAGTGGCGCTGGAAGTCTATGCCGGCGAGCGGATGCCCCGGATAATCGGCAGGCGTAATGCCGACGACGATACCGCTGTTGGCGTTGCGCTCGTTGCGTGAATACTGGCTCATGCCATTGGTGACGACCCGCCCCGGTTCCGAGGCGGCGGCGACTACGGTGCCGCCGGGGCACATGCAGAAACTGTAGACGGAACGGCCGCTGCCGCAATGGTGAACCAGCTTGTAATCGGCGGCGCCGAGCTGCGGATGGCCGGCATTCTTGCCGAAGCGCGCGCGGTCGATGAGCGACTGCGGATGCTCGATGCGCAACCCGATGGAAAAGGGTTTGGCTTCGATATGGACACCCCGGTCGTAGAGCATCTGGAAGGTGTCGCGCGCACTGTGACCCACGGCCAGAACGACATGATCGGCGGCAATGTATTCGCCGTCGGCGAGCGTCACGCCACGCACTTGCCCGTTGTCGATGTCGAGATTCTCGACCCGGCTCTGAAAGCGGACTTCCCCGCCGAGATTCTGAATGGTTGCGCGCATGCTTTCAACCATTCCCACCAGCCTGAACGTGCCGATGTGGGGCTTGTTGACGTAGAGGATCTCAGGTGGAGCGCCGGCTTTGACGAATTCAGTGAGCACCTTGCGTCCATGGTGCTGCGGATCCTTGATCTGGCTGTAGAGCTTGCCGTCGGAAAAAGTGCCGGCGCCGCCTTCGCCGAACTGGACATTGGATTCCGGATTGAGCTGCCCTTTGCGCCAAAGACCGAAGGTGTCCTTGGTCCGTTCGCGAACGGCCTTGCCGCGTTCCAGGATAATAGGGCGGAAACCCATCTGCGCCAGTATCAAGCCGGCAAACAGCCCGCACGGGCCGGTGCCGATCACCACCGGCCTGGAAGCCAGCACCTGGGGCGCCTTGGCTACGAACTGGTAGCAGGTGTCCGGTGTGGGCGAAACATGACGGTCGCCTTCCAGGCGCTTGAGCAGTGCCGCCTCATTCGTTACTTCGACGTCCAGCGAGTAAATGAGAACGATGGCCGAAGGCTTGCGAGCGTCGTAACTGCGGCGGAAGATCGAATAGCCGGTGAGTTCATGCGCGCCTATCCCCAGCCGCTTGAGTATGGCAGCCTTGATTTCACCTTCGGGATGGTCAAGTGGAAGCCTGACTTCGGTCAATCGCAACATGCGCGGTATTCGTGCGTCAAACCTCTATTTGGTGGCTTTGATCAGGCGCTGCTTCTCGCGTTGCCATTCACGCTCCTTTTCGGCTTCACGCTTGTCGTGCTGTTTCTTGCCCTTGGCAAGCCCGATTTCCAGTTTGATTTTGCCGCGGGTGTAATGCAGGTCGAGCGGCACCAGCGTGTAGCCGGCACGCTCGACGCTGCCGATCAGCTTGTTGATTTCCTCGGCGCGCAGCAGCAGCTTGCGGGTGCGCGTGGGGTCCGGATTGACGTGCGTGGAGGCGGTCGGCAGCGGGCTGATGTGACAGCCGATCAGGAAGATTTCCGAATTGCGCACGATCACGTATGCTTCTTTCAGTTGCGCGCGGCCGGCGCGGATCGCTTTGACTTCCCAGCCTTCGAGCGCGATCCCGGTCTCGAAGCGCTGCTCGATGAAATAGTCGTGGAAGGCCTTCTTGTTTTGAATGATACTCATGGCTGGCGCTTAGAGCCCGTAACATAATGAAACACGTGTGCGTTGCAGCCAAAATTGGTGCTGACGCGAAGGACGGCGCAGAGCATATCGCGAATATGGTCAAG
>CAYIRZ010000336.1:0-3679 GCA_964365845.1 uncultured Streptomycetaceae bacterium | reverse complement strand
CATGGATCTGGAGCGCGAGCGTGGGATCACCATAAAGGCGCAGACCGCCGCGCTCGAGTACCGTGCGCGTGACGGGCAGACTTATCAGTTCAACCTGATCGACACGCCCGGCCACGTCGATTTTTCGTATGAAGTATCGCGCTCGCTTGCGGCGTGTGAAGGCGCGCTGCTGGTGGTCGATGCCTCGCAGGGGGTGGAAGCGCAGACCGTCGCCAACTGCTATACCGCCATAGAGCAGGGCGTCGAAGTCCTGCCGGTGCTCAACAAAATGGATTTGCCGCAAGCCGATCCCGAGCGCGTGATTACCGAGATCGAGGACATCATCGGCATTCCCGCCAAGGACGCAGTCAAGGTCAGCGCCAAGAGCGGCGAGGGCGTGGTGGACATTCTGGAGGCGGTGATCGAGCGTATTCCGCCTCCCACGGGAGATCCGGGAAAGCCGCTCAAGGCGCTCATCATCGATTCCTGGTTCGACAACTACGTCGGCGTAGTGATGCTGGTGCGCGTAGTGGACGGGGAATTGAAGTCGAAGGACCGCATCATGTTCATGTCGACCCAGACCAGTTATCTGTGCGAGCAGGTCGGCGTCTTCACGCCGAAATCCAGGAGTAAGGATAAGCTTTCGGCGGGCGAGGTCGGGTTCGTGATCGCGGGCATCAAGGAACTCAAGGCGGCGAGTGTCGGCGACACGCTGACGCTCGCCGACAACCCGGCAACCGAGGCACTGCCGGGTTTCAAGGAAATAAAACCCCAGGTGTTCGCCGGGCTTTATCCGGTCGATTCGAATGAATACGATGCGCTGCGCGACGCGCTTGAAAAGCTGCATCTCAACGATTCATCGTTGCGCTATGAGCCGGAGTCTTCGCAGGCGCTCGGTTTCGGTTTCCGCTGCGGCTTTCTCGGGTTATTGCACCTGGACATTGTGCAGGAGCGGCTCGAGCGCGAATACAACATGGACCTCATCACCACGGCGCCGACCGTGGTCTATCAGGTGCTGCTGCGGGATGGATCGCTGATCGAGATCGAGAATCCCTCGAAACTGCCCGATCCGTCCAAGATCGAGGAGATCCGCGAGCCTATCATTACCGCGCAGATCCTGGTGCCGCAGGATTACGTCGGCCCGGTGATCACCCTGTGCAATCAGAAGCGCGGCATGCAGCGCAATATGCAGTATCTGGGGCGGCAGGTGATGCTGACCTACGAGCTGCCGCTCAACGAAGTCGTGATGGATTTCTTCGACAAGCTGAAGTCGGTTTCACGCGGTTACGCATCGCTCGATTACGACTTTCTCGAATACCGCGCCGGTGACCTGGTCAGGCTCGATATCCTGATCAATGGCGACCGTATCGACGCGCTGTCCCTGATCGTGCACCGGGCCAATTCCCAGTATCGCGGGCGCGATCTCGCAACCAGGATGCGCCAGCTTATCCCGCGCCAGATGTTCGATATCGCGGTGCAGTCGGCGATCGGCTCGCAAATCATCGCGCGCGAGACGGTCAAGGCGATGCGCAAAAATGTGCTGGCGAAGTGCTACGGCGGCGATATTACGCGCAAGAAAAAGCTGCTGGAAAAGCAGAAGGCCGGAAAGAAACGCATGAAGCAGGTCGGCAACGTGGAAATTCCGCAGGAGGCATTCCTCGCCATTCTGCAGGTGGAGAAATAAATGAATTTCGCTCTCGTAATGTTCCTGCTGCTGGTGTTTACCGGCGCCATCTGGCTTCTGGACCATCTTGTATTGCGCAAGAGGCGCGAACAGGAGTTGCCTGAGCCCTGGTGGATCGAATATCCGAAGAGTTTCTTTCCAGTGATCCTGATTGTCTTCCTGTTACGCTCCTTCCTGGTCGAGCCGTTCAAGATTCCTTCGGGCTCCATGCTGCCGACAATGCTGGTCGGCGATTTCATACTCGTGAACAAATTCACTTATGGCATCCGGCTGCCGATTGTCAATATCAAGCTCGCGGATATAAACCGGCCGGAACGCGGCGAGGTCATGGTGTTCCGCTATCCGGAGAATCCTTCCCTCGATTACATCAAACGCGTGGTCGGATTGCCTGGAGACAAGATTGAATACCGCAACAAACGGCTGCGGATCAACGGCGAAGAAGTCAGGCTCGCGCCCGATGGTGAGTATAATTACGTCGAGACGGGGCTGAACTTCGTGGCGGCGCGGCGCTTCATGGAGAAACTTGGCGGGCATCCGCATGCGATACTGGTGCAGCCGGAAGTGCCGAGCGTGCAGTTGGGCGGCGTGCGCGTGTTTCCTTTCCGGGATAATTGTGCCTACAATGACGCGGGCTTCAGTTGCACCGTGCCTCAAGGGCATTATTTCCTGATGGGGGACAATCGCGACAGCAGCAGCGACAGCCGTTACTGGGGATTCGTGCCCGATGCCAACATCGTCGGCAAGGCATTTTTGATCTGGTGGAACTTCGACAATTTCAAGAGAATCGGTCAGTCGATCAAATGAGGAGGGCAATCATGCGCAGGCAAACGGGCTTGAGCTTATCCGGCTTTCTGTTATGGGCAGTGGTACTGGTGTTCGCGGCGTTGCTGGGGTTCAAGATTGCGCCGGCCTATTTCGAATACCTGACGATTCAGAAGCAGTTCAAGGCTATCGCAAGCGAGCCGTCGATGAGCAGCGCCCAAAGGCCGGCAATCGAAAGGGCTTTCTCCAACCGTTCGACAATAGATAACATAAAGTCCGTCACCCCTCAGGATCTTGAAATCGTCAAGGAAGGCAATCAGGTGGTGATTCGCGCCGCCTATTCGGTGCGCATACCGCTGTTTGCGAACATCAGCGCCTGCATCGATTTCAACCCGAGTTCAGAGAAATAGGACCCGCCGACCGGCGAGCAATGGACCTCGAAGGTTTCAGTCTCAGGATAGGCTATCGTTTCAACGACCCCGGCCTGTTGCGGCGTGCCTTGACGCACCGCAGCTACAGCACCACCAATAACGAACGCCTCGAGTTTCTGGGCGACAGCGTGGTGAACTGCACGATCGCGCTCGAGCTCTATCACAAGTTCCCGCAGCTGAGCGAGGGCGAACTTTCCAGGCTGCGCGCGAGTCTGGTCAACCAGCCGTCTTTATTTGCCATTGCCCAGCGCTTCGGGTTTGGCGATCAGCTGCTGTTCGGGGAAGGCGAGTTGAAAAGCGGGGGATCGCGGCGGCCGTCGATTCTCGCCGATGCCGTGGAAGCGGTGATCGGCGCGGCGTTTCTCGACGGCGGCTTCGACCGGGCGCGGGACCTGGTGCGCACGCTGTTCGCTTCGGCTCTGGACACCATCGATCCCCGCACCACCGGCAAGGACCCCAAGACGCTGCTGCAGGAGTATCTGCAGGGTCGCCGCATCCCCCTGCCGCAATACGCGGTCATCGCGACCCGGGGCGAGGCGCACGAACAGTTGTTTCAGGTGGAATGCGTCATTCCCGACCTCAATATCCGTTCCCTGGGAGAAGGCGCAAACCGCCGCGGCGCGGAGCAAAGCGCCGCGCACCAGGCTTATGGACTTGCAACCCGCCAATGAGTGCATCAGGTCCCATCCACCGCGCCGGCTATATCGCCATTGTCGGCCGGCCGAACGTCGGCAAGTCCACGCTGCTCAACCACCTGGTCGGCCAGAAAATCAGCATCACATCGCGCAAACCGCAGACCACGCGCCAGCGCATCACCGGCATC
>CAYIRZ010000335.1:0-3714 GCA_964365845.1 uncultured Streptomycetaceae bacterium | reverse complement strand
CATGCCTTGCGCTGGCAGGGAAAACTGGATGACGCGTACCAGGCCGCCGCGAAAGCCATCGAGCTGGCGCCGGATCTCGCGGACGCGTGGTTTAATCTCGGCGCGGTTCTGGCAGCGCAAACCGAGACGGCACTCGGCATAGACGCCTATCGCAAGGCGCTCGAACTCAAGCCGGACTTCGCCGAGGCCTGGAGCAATCTCGGCGGCGCCCTCGGCGCGCAAGGCAAGGTTGAGCAGGAAATCGACGCCTACCACCGCGCGCTTGAAATCAATCCCCGGCTGGCCCCCGTGTGGAGCAATCTTGGCAATGCGCTGCGCGGCGCAGGCAGGTTAGCCGAAGCGGTGTCGGCCTGCAGGCGCGCGGTCGGGATAGCCCCGGAGTTGGCCGCGCCATGGAGCAATCTGGCCAGCGCATTGCACGAGGTCGGAAACCACGAAGAATGTGTTGCGGCCAGCGAGCGCGCACTGGCGCTGGCGCCCCGGCTGGCCGAGGCGTGGAGCAATCTGGGCAGCGGGCTGCAGGGCCTGAACCGGCTCAGCGACGCGATTCGTGCCCATGAGCGGGCCATTGCGCTCAATCCCGTCAGCGCCGAGATGCGCCTCAATCTCGGTACTACCCTCGAAAATTCCGGCCGCGCCGCGGACGCCGTTCCCCATTACCGGCGCGCCCTGGAAATCAAACCGGATTTCACGGACGCGCAATTGAGTCTTGCACTGGCCCTGTTGAGCCTGGGTAAGTTCCAGGAAGGATGGGAGAACTACGAATGCCGCTGGCGGCACCGCGATGGCGAACCCAGGCGATATGATTTCGCATCATGGCGCGGTGACCTGTCCCGGCCCTGCAGGCTGCTGCTGTGGGGCGAACAAGGCATCGGAGACGAGATCATCTATTCCAGCATGCTCCCGGAGCTCGCTGCTTCCGCGGTGGAGGTGACGCTGGAATGCGATCCGCGGCTCATTCCGCTTTTTGCCCGATCGTTCGGCCGCATCAAGTTCGTTTCCAAGAAGAAGCCCTTGCCACTGAATCCGGCTGATTTCGACTGCCAGCTCCCGCTCGCCAGCCTGGGGCGCTGGTTACGGCCCTCGTTCGAGAGTTTCCCGCGCCATCACGGTTTTTTGCGCGCCGACCCGCTACGCGCCACCGAGTACAGGCGCCGCCTGCTGGCGGGCGCCGGAAAGGGTGAGCGTATCGTCGGGATTTCGTGGTCGAGCGCCAATCCGAAATTCGGCGTGCTGAAAAGTCAGCGGCTGCTGGACTGGGCGGGCATTCTCGCCATGTCCGGCGTTCGGTTCGTGAACCTGCAATATGGCGACACGGCTGCCGAGCGCGACGGCGTGGAGAAAGCGTTGAACCTGCGGATCGAGCATTTCGCGGACGTAGACCTGTTTCACGATATGGAGGGTCTGGCGGCCCTCGTCTCCGCCTGCGATCTGGTGCTCACGGTCAGCAACGTCACGGCGCATATCGCCGGGGCGCTGGGACGCCCGGTATGGATGCTGGCGCCCAAGGCGCGCGGCCGATTCTGGTACTGGTTCGCCGGCCGGGACGACAGCCCGTGGTATCCCACGCTGCGCATTTTCACCCAGCACGCGCCGGGCAGTTGGCGCGAGACGCTGGATGAAGCCGCGGACGCGCTCTCCGCGTTTGCGCGGAGCGGACCCTGACGCCTCTGGTCCGGTTCTCACTGTCGGGCAGAAAATCTTAGACAGTCTGCCTCGATCTTCATAGAATGTGGCACCGGCGCGGCGGCCGAAGAGGTTACGCCGCGCGCCTTCGCGACTCGAAAACAATGGCTGAACACGAAGATATACGTCCGAGCGTGCAGGAGAGCCTGGAGCAGGTGACCGCGCTCCTGCACAAGCATGAGTTGGTGGAGAACCTGGTTCACCGCCAGGAAGGGCCGCGCCGGGAGCTGGTCGAGACCCTGGTCCACAAGCTGCACCTGGTCGAGTTGCAGAAGCTGCTCGACAAGCTGCATCCCGCCGACGTCGCCTATGTGCTCGAAGCGCTGCCGCTCGAGCAGCGGCTGATCGTCTGGGACCTGGTCAGGGCGGAGCGCGACGGCGAAATCCTGCTGGAAGTCTCCGATGCGGTGCGCGAGACGCTGATCGCGCACATGGACGAGAAAGAGCTGGTCGCCGCCACCGGGCAGCTCGATACCGACGAGATCGCCGACCTGGCGCCCGACCTGCCGCGCGAGGTCATCCTGGATGTCTTCAAGTCGCTGCCGGTCGAGGAACGCGAGCAGTTGCGCGCGGCGATGTCCTATCCGGAGGACTCGGTCGGCGCGCTGATGGACTTCGACGTGATCAGCATTCGCGACGATGTGCGGATCGAAGTCGTGCTGCGTTATTTGCGGCGTCTGGATGAAATGCCGGGCCATACCGACCAGCTGTTCGTGGTCGACCGGGAAGAGCATCTTAAGGGACTGCTGTCAATCAACAAACTGCTGGTCACCGATCCCGAGACTATCGTTGAGGAGGTGATGATCAGGGAATACGCCGATTTTCAACCCGATGAGAAAGCCCAGGACGCGGCGCTCGCGTTCGAGCGCTACGATCTGGTGTCGGCGCCGGTCGTCGACGGCAACGGCAGGCTGATCGGGCGCGTCACGGTGAATGCCGTGGTCGATTTCATCCGTGAAGAGACCGATAGCGAAATGCTGTCCGCGGGCGGCCTGCGTGAGGACGAGGACCTGTTCGCCTCGGTGTGGAAAAGCGTGAAGAACCGCTGGGCCTGGCTTGCGATCAACCTGGTGACGGCGTTCATCGCTTCGCGGGTGATCGGCGTGTTCGAGCAGTCGATCGCCAAGATCGTGGCCCTGGCGGCGCTGATGCCGATCATCGCCGGCATCGGCGGCAATTCCGGCAACCAGACCATCACCATGATCGTGCGCGCGCTTGCTTTGGGCCAGATCACCGGCGCCAGTGCACGCAAATTATTTGCCAAGGAAATCGGGGTCAGTGCGCTCAACGGCCTGATCTGGGGTGGTGTGGTAGGGCTTTTCGCGTTCCTGATCTATCACAGCTGGCAGCTGGGCGTGGTGATGACCAGCGCCATGGTTCTTAATTTGCTGCTGGCCGCGGTAATGGGGGTGACGGTCCCGCTCATGATGCACAAGCTGGGGCGCGACCCGGCGGTGGGCTCGAGCGTGATGATCACCGCGATAACCGACAGCGGCGGGTTTTTTATTTTTCTGGGGTTGGCTACGATTTTCCTGATCTAAACCAAGAAAGGCAACCGCCGATGAACACCCGGCCCTCACTCCTGACCTCTCTCCCTGAGGGAGAGAGGAAACATATGTCTCCCCTCTCCTTGTGGGAGAGGGGTCGGGGGAGAGGGTTTGAGCGCCGCTCAGAGCTTGATCGAATTACAGAGAAGATCATTGGGTGTGCGCAGAATGTTAGTAACAAACTTGGCTGTGGATTTTTGGAAAAGGTTTATGAGAATGCGCTTGCATTGGAACTTCGCAAAGCAGGGCTTGAAATGAAACGCATTGTGTCGGATTTTTAATCGGCGTTAATCGGTGTACCCCTCAAGGGGGTATTGAAAAGAATTCATCGGCGGTTTCTCGTAGTCGATATAAGGTCATCGCATGTCAAACCTCTTGTCCGAGAAGTTGCAGGAAGCCATGGCGCGATTCCAGGCGCAGGATCTTGCCGGATCGGCAAGCGCCTGCGAGGCCGTGCTCGTTCAGGCGCCCGATCACCCGC
>CAYIRZ010000334.1:2259-3737 GCA_964365845.1 uncultured Streptomycetaceae bacterium | reverse complement strand
CAATCGTGCCGCCGGCTCCCGGCAGCACGCCGATGATGAAGCCGATGATGCCGCCACGCCAGATCGGCCCGATCGAACGCCGCCACTCCTCCTTGGTCAGCCACAGCTTGCCGGAGATGCGGATCATCTGCGGCGCCGTGCCCTTGTAGAGATTCTCCATGCCGCGAAACACTTCGGCCACGGCAAACAATCCCACCACCACCACGATGAACCCGACGCCGTCCTGGAACTCCGGAATACCCATGGTGTAGCGCGCCTGCCCGCTTTGCAGGTCGATGCCTATGGTCGCGATCATCAGTCCCAGAAGCGTCGACAGCATGCCTTTGGCCGGCGACTTGCCGGAAAGCGATGCCACGGCGGTCATCGCGAACAGCATCAGCGTGAAATACTCCGCGGGGCCGAACTTGAGCGCCATGGAGGTGAGCGGCACGGCAAACAGCGTGAGCGCGACCACGCCCATGGTGCCCGCGATAAAAGAGCCGATCGCGGATACCGCCAGCGCGGCGCCCGCCCGCCCTTTGCGCGCCATCTCGTAGCCGTCGATGGAAGTCATGACGGAGGCCGCTTCGCCCGGCGTGCGGATCAGTATCGCGGTGGTCGAACCGCCGTACTTGGTGCCGTAGTAGATGCCGGCCATCATGATCAGCGCCGAAGTCGGGTCCATGCCGAAGGTGACGGGTATCAGCAGCGCGATCCCGGCCGAAGGCCCGATGCCGGGCAGCACGCCGATGATGGTGCCCATGAACACGCCGAGGAAGGTGTACCAAAGATTGATCGGCTGCAGGCAGACGCTGAAACCGTTGAGGATGTGCGTCAGGGTTTCCATGTCAGAACGGCAGCATGCCGCGCGCCAGCGTGACGCCCAGCAGCTTGGTGAACATGAAATAACTGATGAAGCTGAACAGCACGGAGGTCAGCACGTTGGCCATCCATTTGCCACGGTTGAAGTACGCCATCAGCACCAACAGGTAGACGGCTGTCGCGATCGCATATCCCAGCCGTTCGAAAACCGCGAAATAAAGGCCGGTCCACACCGCTACGGCAGCGATGACCGCCAAATGACGGCGCTCCCCGGACGGGCTGCGCTCGTTCCCGGGTATTCCGGTTTTCCGCGCGCGCCGCATTTCCATGAACAACATGCCCGCCGTAATCAACAGGCCGATGCCCAGCAGGCGCGGAAAGGCCTTGGGACCCAGCGGATCGCCGATTTCCAGGGAGGGAATTTGCGCGGTGGCATAGAAATACACCGCGGCGAGGACAAGAATACAGACAAAGATGACCCGATCAACCATCATGGGCGCTCTCCCGAAAATCCTGCCGGCGCCGCCGATCACGTCCGGAGGTCACCCGTTGTTTTTAAGATTGCAGCGACGCACGGCGTGCGTGCCGCGCCATCTTACCCAAGATTCGCAGTGCTGTCCTTATTTCGGCGAAACGAACCCGCCTCACATCTGCTTCCGATACTCCGCGGGATCGAT
>CAYIRZ010000334.1:0-2159 GCA_964365845.1 uncultured Streptomycetaceae bacterium | reverse complement strand
ATTTCGGCGAAACGAACCCGCCTCACATCTGCTTCCGATACTCCGCGGGATCGATGCGCGCCTCGATCAGCGTGAAGCGGGACGACTTCAATGCCGACTGCGCAGCCTTTTTCAGCTCGGGTACGGTGGTGACCACCACGCCGTTGCCGCCATAGGCCCTGGCGATCAGCGTGTAATCCGGGCTGCCGGTGGCGACCCCGGTTGCAGGCAGCTTCATGCGCTCCTGCTTGAGCTTGATCAGGGACAGCGTATCGTCGCGGAACACCACCATGACGATGGGCAGTTTGTGCTCGTCGAGCAGCGCCATCTCGCCGATCACCATGTCCAGCCCCGCCTCGCCCATCATCGCCAGCACCGGCCGCTTCGGAAACATGAGCTTGGCCGCAATCGCCGCCGGCAGGGCATAGCCCATGGAACCCAGCCCGTTCGACTGCAGAAGCCGCCGCGGCTCGTAGGATTGCCACACGTGGTTGATCAGGATGCGATGCGATCCGGTGTCGATGGTGGCAATGGTGTCGCGCGGGAATACTTCACGCAGCGTGGATGCGACCTGATAGGGGCCGATGCCGCGTGCCGGTTTGAACGCAATGGCAGCGCGGATCGTGGCGCGATACTTGTCGAGTTCGGCATCGGTCCAGCGCCCGGGCGCCTTGGATGGCGCGGCTGCAGCCAGCATCCGCAGGCCGCCGGCCACGCTGCCGACGTATTCGATGCTGCTGCGGAAAACGTGATGATGGTTCGGAACCAGGTCGATATTGACGGTGCGTTTTTTTCCGTCCCAGGGCGACATCCAGTCGCTCCTCAATTCGACCGGGTCGAAACCGATGGTGAAAACCAGATCGGCGTTGCGCACATGCGCCATGTGGATTTTGTCCACCACCGGGGACAAGCCCGTGCCGCCGAGGGCGAGCGCATGATCTTCCGCAACCACGCCCTTCGCCTTGTAGGTGGTAATGAAAGGCACGCGCCACCTCTCGACAAACTTCCTCAGTTCAGCTTCGGCGCCATCGAGCTGGACGCCGACCCCGATAAGGGCCACCGGCTTTTTCGCCGCCTTGAGCCAGGATAGTACTTTGGTGAGGTCTTGCGACGCCGGCACCGCAGTCACCTGCCGTGGCGCGAAACATTGCCCTTCCGCCTGCTCCACGCCGGCAACGTCGGTCGGCACATTGAAATGCACCGGACCAGGCATGGCTGCTTTGGCGATTGCAATGCCCTTGCGCACCTGATCGTATGCTCCCCTGGATGCGATATTGGTGGTCCACTTTACAATGGGGCGCATCAGAGATTCCTGATCGATGATCTGATGCGTGTAGACCGCCTTGAGCGACGTCGCGATTTCTCCAGTGATGACCAGCACAGCCGAACGGTCAAGCAGCGCCTGCGCTACCGCCGTCGTGGTATTGGTAATGCCGGGACCGAGTGTCGCCACCAGCACGCCCGGCTTGCCTGTCAACTGATAAGCCGCGTCCGCCATGAAGCCGGCGCCCAGTTCCTGTTTGGTAAGAATGAACTTGATGCCGGCCTTGCGGAACGCTTCCAGCAATTCCAGCACCTCCCCGCCCGGTATGCCGAAGGCGTGGCGGACACCTTCCTCCCTGAGCGCCTGGGCGATGATTTCCGTGGTCTTGGGCATGACAAACCTCCTCGGGCAGGCGGCTGCTTCAGCGATCGCAGACGCTTTTTACAGGTCATATCTAGATTAGCATACCCGTTGGGGATCCAATGGCACTGTGGCGTTCCCTGAAATCCACAATATGGAAAACCCGCGCATGAGATGGGGAGTAGCGGGGCATCGTCGGAATTGACCTATGTCAAACCGGCAAAGATTCGACGCCGCTGCGCATCATCGAAACCGGATACTGGATCGAAAAACACCGGGACGTCGCGAATGGCGTATGGCGCAATCCCAAGGTGGGTTCGAAAGCGAATTGCGGCGCCTGCCATCTCGATGCCGAACGAGGCACATTCGAGGATGCCGCGATGCGGTTGCCGGACTAAAATCGGTTAAAATACGCAAGCAAGCCCGTGCCCGGCACGGATAGTGATAATCCCAGGAGCAAGCATGAGTCATAATCCATTCAATTCCCTGCAACAGTTCAAGTACGGCGAAAAATCCGGCAAATACTATTCCCTGCCCGTCTTGGAGAAAGCCGGGC